>NZ_LIRL01000454.1 GCF_001419795.1 Streptomyces niveiscabiei | reverse complement strand
TCCCCGCCCCGTCCTCCGGAGCCGGCCCCCCGCAGCGGAACCTCCTTCACGAAGACCGCGGCGACCAGCGCGATCACGGCGATCACGGCGCCGAGCAGGAACGCGGAGTGGCTGCCGGAGGAGACGGCGTACTGGTACGCCTCCCGAGCCGCGGCCGGCAGCTTCGCGAGGCTCGCCGCGTCCAGCTGCGCGGACGCCTCGGTGACCTTGGACCCCAGCGCACCCGCGCGCTCGGACATGACGTCCTGGACCCGGTTGTTGAACAGCGCGCCCATGATGGCGACGCCGAACGACGAGCCGAGCGTACGGAAGAGGGTCGCGGAGGACGACGCGACGCCCATGTCCTTCATCTCGACGCTGTTCTGCGCGACCAGCATCGTGATCTGCATGAGGCACCCCATGCCGAGCCCGACGACGGCCATGTAGACGCCGGACGTGAACCGCGAGGTCCCGGTGTCCATGGTCGACAGCAGGTAGAGACCGGCGATCATCAGGACGCTGCCCGCGACGGGGAAGACCTTGTAGCGCCCGGTGCTGGTGGTGATCCGCCCGGCGACCATGGAGGTGACGAGCATCGCCCCGAGCATCGGCAGGAGCAGCAGCCCGGAGTTGGTCGCGGACGCGCCCTGCACGGACTGCTGGTACAGCGGCAGGAAGAGCGTCGCGCCGAACATCACGAACCCGGTGACGAACCCGATGACGGACATCAGCGTGAAGTTCAGGCTGCGGAAGATGTGCAGCGGCAGGATCGGCTCGGCCGCCTTCTTCTGCCAGAACACGAACCCGACGAGCGAGGCGACGCCGATCGCGATCAGCTCCATGATCCGCGCGGACGTCCACGCGTACTCCGTACCGCCCCAGGTCGTGACCAGCACGATCGACGTGATGCCGACGGTCAGCAGCGCGGCGCCGAGGTAGTCGATCCGGGCCTGCGCCCGCTTGCGCGGCAGGTGGAGGACGACGCTGATGAGGCCCAGCGCGACGACGCCGAGCGGCAGGTTGATGTAGAAGGCCCAGCGCCAGCCCCAGTGGTCGGTGATCGTGCCGCCGACGAGGGGGCCGCCGATCATCGCGAGCGCCATGACGCCGGCCATCATGCCCTGGTACTTGCCGCGCTCGCGGGGCGGCACGAGGTCGCCGATGATCGCCATCACGCCGACCATGAGACCGCCGGCGCCGAGACCCTGAACGGCCCGGAAGGCGATCAGCTGGCCCATGTCCTGCGCCATGCCGCTGAGCGCGGAGCCGATCAGGAAGATGACGATGGAGGTCATGAAGGTGGCCTTGCGGCCGTACATGTCACCGAGCTTGCCCCAGATCGGGGTGGCCGCGGCGGTCGCGAGGGTGTACGCGGTGACCACCCACGAGAGGTGTTCGAGGCCGCCCAGGTCGCCGACGATCGTCGGCATCGCCGTACCCACGATCATGTTGTCCAGCATCGCGAGCATCATCGTGATCATGAGCGCGAGCAGGACGACCCGTACGCTCCTGGGCTGCTTGTCCTGCGGTGCCGCCGGCACCGAGGATCCGGCGGCCGACCCGGCCGCCCGTTCTGCGGCGTCCCCGGTGACCGGTTCGACGCTCTGTGTGTCCGCCATGGTTACCACTCCCCCCGACCGGCCACTTACTTGCCGCCCGGCTAGTTCGATACACTGGGAAGGTAGCGCTGTAACTAGCCGGTCGTCAAGTAAGTTTTTTCCCAAGGCAACCATCGGCCGGGGCGGCCGATTTCCCGGGGCGAGTTCCCACGCGAGCGCGAGGAGTTGGACAATGGGCGCCACCATGGACGGCACCAAGCAGCAGCGGCGCGGCAACACGCGCCAGCGCATCCAGGACGTCGCGCTCGAACTCTTCGCCGAGCAGGGGTACGAGAAGACGTCGCTCCGCGAGATCGCCGAGCGCCTCGACGTCACCAAAGCGGCCCTGTACTACCACTTCAAGACGAAGGAAGAGATCATCGTCAGCATCTTCGGCGATCTGACGAAGCCGATCGAGGAGCTGATCGACTGGGGCGCGGAGCAGCCGCACACCCTGGAGACCAAGCAGGAGATCGTCCGGCGCTACAGCCAACACCTCGCCGACGCCGCCCCCCTCTTCCGCTTCATGCAGGAGAACCAGGCCACCGTCCGCGAGCTCCAGATCGGCGACGCCTTCAAGGACCGCATGCGGGGCCTGCGCGACATCATCGTCGACCGGGACGCGCCCCTCACCGACCAGGTCCGCTGCGTCAGCGCGATCTTCACGCTGCACGCCGGGATGTTCCTGCTCCAGGACATCGAGGGCGAGCCGGAGGAGAAGCGCGAGGCGGTGCTGGAGGTCGCGGTGGACCTGGTGACCCAGGCGCACGAGAACGCGAAGGGCTGAGGGCGGTCGCGCGGACCGCCCTCAGCCTCCTGAACCGCCTCAGACGGTGACGCCCTTGGCGCGCAGGAACGCCACCGGGTTCACCGCCGAGCCGTAGTTCGCCGTCGTACGGATCTCGAAGTGCAGGTGCGGCCCGGTCGAGTTCCCGGTGCTGCCGGACAGTCCGATCTTCTGACCGGTGGAGACCTTCTGCCCGATCTTCACACCGACCCGCGACAGGTGCGCGTACTGCGAGTACACCCCGCTGGAGTGCCGGATCACGATCGCGTTGCCGTACGCGGACCCGTCCCCAGCGCCGCCGGGCCCCGCCTTGACGACCGTACCGCCGTGCGCGGCGACGACGGCCGTGCCGGTCGGCACCGCGAAGTCCTGCCCGCTGTGCTTGGCGGACCACAGGTTGCCGGACTGCGCGTAGCTCGCGGTGAGGGTGTACGACTTCACCGGGTCGACCCAGGTCGCGGACGCGGCGGACGCCGTCCCCGCCGTCCCCAGCACGGCCGCGGCGCCGACTGCGGTGGCGCCGGCGGCCACGCAGGTGCGGAGCGGGGACGTGCGGAGGGAGCGGAGGAGAGCGCGCGGGGACATCGAGTACCTCGTGAGGTCGGGGGCAAGAAGAGCCACCCGCCGTACGGACCCGGCCGGGTGGACCCTCCCTTGGTAACCCGCGCCCCCTCGGACCCCCAAACGGGTTACCTACGACAGAAGCTAGTACGTCACCACAAAAAGCCCCGATCCGGACAGAACCCCCAAGCTCGCCGCGCCACTACTCCGTCTAGTACGTGACGCACGCCCTATGCGGCACATCACCGGCCTCCGGCCCCAAGGAGCCGCGGGCCAGGGCGAGTTGTGACCCTGGTCACGATGCGTGCACGGGTCTGTGACGCGCCTCTCAGCACCATCTACCGTCCAGTAACCCGCTGGTTCCCCTCAAGCCACTCCCACCCACCAGCATGCCCACGACAAGGCAGCGCAAGGACGCGAGAGGACACCACCCATGACCAGAGGCACCTGGACGCGCCGCATCGGCCTGACGGTCGTCGCGGCGACCGCGGTGACGGCCCTCGCCGTCCCGGCCGGCGCCCAGGCCGCTACGGCCACCAGCACCTCCACCGTCGCCGCCGCAGCAGCGGCGGACGTCGACTACGCGACCTGGCAGACCGACTGCCGGGCCGTGATGGACCAGGCTCTGCCGTACCTGAAGAACCGTATCGCCGCCGCCGAGCCCGGCGAGAAGCAGGCGATCGTCCTCGACATCGACAACACCACGCTGGAGACCGACTTCGGCTTCAGCTACCCGCAGCCGGCCAACAAGCCCGTCCTGAACGTCGCGAAGTACGCGCAGGAGCACGGCGTCTCCCTGTTCTTCGTCACCGCCCGGCCGGGGATCATCAAGTCCGTCACGGACTACAACCTCAAGACCGTCGGCTACCAGGTCTCCGGCCTGTACGTCCGCGGCTTCCTCGACCTCTTCAAGGACGTCGCCGCCTACAAGACCGCCCAGCGCGCCGACATCGAGAACAAGGGCTACACGATCATCGCGAACATCGGCAACAGCGCCACCGACCTCTCGGGCGGCCACGCCGAGAAGACCTTCAAGCTGCCGGACTACGACGGCCAGCTCTCGTAGCCGGGCATGAGGAAAGGGCCGGTGCTGGAGAGCACCGGCCCTTTCCTGTACGAGGCTTACGCCTCCTTGCTCAGGTTCGGCCCGCCACCGCCGGCCGCCTGCTCGATCGGCGGGACGTCGGGCAGCGCCGACTTCTCCTCACCGCGGAAGGTGAAGGTAGCGGTCTCGCCCTCGCCCTCCGTGTCGACGACCACGATGTGACCGGGGCGCAGCTCGCCGAAGAGGATCTTCTCCGAGAGCGTGTCCTCGACCTCCCGCTGGATGGTCCGGCGCAGCGGCCGGGCGCCCAGGACGGGGTCGTAGCCCTTCTTGGACAGCAGCTCCTTCGCGGCCTGGGAGAGCTCGATGCCCATGTCCCGGTCCTTGAGGCGCTCGTCCACCTTGCCGATCATCAGGTCGACGATGGCGAGGATGTCCTCCTGCGTGAGCTGCGGGAAGACGACGACGTCGTCGACGCGGTTGAGGAACTCGGGGCGGAAGTGCTGCTTCAGCTCGTCCGACACCTTGTTCTTCATGCGCTCGTAGTTGGTCTTCGTGTCGCCGGAGGCGGCGAAGCCCAGGTTGAAGCCCTTGGAGATGTCCCGGGTGCCGAGGTTGGTCGTCATGATGATGACCGTGTTCTTGAAGTCCACGACCCGGCCCTGGGAGTCGGTCAGGCGACCGTCCTCCAGGATCTGCAACAGCGAGTTGAAGATGTCCGGGTGGGCCTTCTCGACCTCGTCGAAGAGGACGACGGAGAACGGCTTGCGGCGCACCTTCTCGGTGAGCTGGCCGCCCTCCTCGTACCCGACGTAGCCGGGGGGCGAGCCGAAGAGCCGCGAGACCGTGTGCTTCTCGCTGAACTCCGACATGTCGAGGGAGATCAGCGCGTCCTCGTCGCCGAAGAGGAACTCGGCGAGCGCCTTGGACAGCTCGGTCTTACCGACACCGGACGGACCGGCGAAGATGAACGAACCACCCGGACGCTTCGGGTCCTTCAGCCCGGCGCGGGTACGGCGGATCGCCTTGGAGAGCGCCTTGACGGCGTCCTTCTGGCCGATGACCCGCTTGTGGAGCTCGTCCTCCATGCGCAGCAGACGCGAGGACTCCTCCTCGGTGAGCTTGAAGACCGGGATGCCGGTGGCGGTCGCGAGGACCTCGGCGATCAGCTCGCCGTCGACCTCGGCGACGACGTCCATGTCGCCGGCCTTCCACTCCTTCTCCCGCTTGGCCTTCGCGGCGAGGAGCTGCTTCTCCTTGTCGCGGCGCACGCCGGCGATCTTCTCGTCGAACTCGCGCAGGTCCGGCGGCGCGGTCATCCGGCGGATGCGCATCCGGGAGCCGGCCTCGTCGATCAGGTCGATCGCCTTGTCCGGCAGGAAGCGGTCCGAGATGTACCGGTCGGCCAGGGTCGCGGCCTGGACCAGCGCCTCGTCCGTGATGGAGACGCGGTGGTGGGCCTCGTACCGGTCGCGCAGACCCTTGAGGATCTCGATCGTGTGCGGCAGCGAGGGCTCGGCGACCTGGATGGGCTGGAAGCGGCGCTCCAGCGCGGGGTCCTTCTCCAGGTGCTTGCGGTACTCGTCGAGCGTGGTGGCGCCGATGGTCTGGAGCTCGCCGCGCGCCAGCATCGGCTTGAGGATCGAGGCGGCGTCGATCGCGCCCTCGGCGGCACCCGCGCCGACGAGCGTGTGCAGCTCGTCGATGAACAGGATGATGTCGCCGCGGGTGCGGATCTCCTTGAGGACCTTCTTCAGGCGCTCCTCGAAGTCACCGCGGTAGCGGGAGCCGGCGACCAGGGCGCCGAGGTCCAGGGTGTAGAGGTGCTTGTCCTTGAGGGTCTCGGGCACCTCGCCCTTGACGATGGCCTGGGCGAGGCCCTCGACGACGGCGGTCTTGCCGACGCCGGGCTCACCGATGAGGACCGGGTTGTTCTTGGTGCGGCGGGACAGCACCTGCATGACCCGCTCGATCTCCTTCTCGCGCCCGATGACCGGGTCGAGCTTGGACTCGCGGGCGGCCTGGGTGAGGTTCCGGCCGAACTGGTCGAGGACGAGCGAGGTCGAGGGCGTGCCCTCGGCGGGGCCGCCGGCGGTGGCGGTCTCCTTGCTCTGCTGGTAGCCGGAGAGCAACTGGATGACCTGCTGCCGGACCCGGTTGAGGTCTGCGCCCAGCTTGACGAGGACCTGGGCGGCGACGCCCTCGCCCTCGCGGATCAGGCCGAGCAGGATGTGCTCCGTGCCGATGTAGTTGTGGCCCAGCTGAAGGGCCTCGCGGAGCGACAGCTCCAGGACCTTCTTGCCGGCCGCGCTGTACGGCATGAGGGCGGGGGCCTCGGCGGACGCCGGGAGCGTCGCGGCGGCGGCCTCGCGGACGGCCTCGGGGGAGGCGCCCTGCGCGGCCAGCGCCTTCGCGGCGATCGCCTCCGGCTCGGCGAGCAGGCCGAGGACGAGGTGCGCGGGGAGCGTCTCCACCGAGCCCGCGTTCTTCGCCTCCGCGTCCGCCGCGACGAGGACGTTGCGCGCGCGGGGGGTGAAGCGGGCGAAGTCGATGTCCGCGCCCTCGGAGTCCTTGGGGACGAAGCGTTTCTGGGCGGCCTGGCGGGTGACGCCCATGCTGCGGCCGATGTCGGTCCAGGACGCGCCGGAGCGGCGTGCCTGGTCGACGAAGTGGCCGATGAGGTGGTCGGCGACGTCCCCGAGGTGCTCGCCGGCGAGGACCGCGTCCTGGAGCTGGTCGAGGGGTTCGGGGTGGACCTTCTTGATGGCGTCGATGAGGTCGTCGAGACGGACGGATGACGTGATGTGCTCGGGCTCCGACATGTGTCAACCGTAGGTTGACAGCTCGATAGCGTCAACCCCGAGTTGACAGTCATGAGCCACTACGCGCGCGGGCCGGGGAACGCCGAAAACGCGCTCCACGCGCGCGGGCCGGGGGGAGCCGAAACCGCGCCCCCCGCGCGCGTACCCGCGAAAAACCACCCCGTGACACCATCACCGAGTGAGCCAGCCCCACCCCACCCTCGCCGAAGCCCTCAAGACGGCCCTGTACGACACCACGGACGCCACCCTCGACGCCGCCGCCTCCCTCCTCGCCGCCGACCCCGCCACCGACCCCGGCCTCAGGGCCAAGGGCGAGGAGCTGATCGCGACGGCCTGGACGAGGGGCTGGCAGCCCGCCGACCTCGTCCGGCTCACCCGCCGCGACCTGGACGACGTACACGTCCGCCACCTGGCCGCGCTGATCCGCGCGCAGGCGGGGAACGACCGGGCGCGGGGCCCGCGCTGGAAGGCGCAGCTGGCCGCGCTCCCGGCGGAGGAGGCGCCCCGGGCGGACAGGTTCACGCAGGCCACGGTGGTCCTGGAGCTGTACCGCAGCCTGCTGCGCCTCCCGACGCTGGAGCCCCTCGACGAGCCGCGCAGGCCCACGCGCGCGGGCGCGGACCGTACGCTCACCCGGATCCGCGCGCTCCTCGCGAAGGCCGAGGCGACGACGTACCCGCAGGAGGCGGAGGCGCTCACCGCGAAGGCGCAGGAGCTGATGGCGCGGCACAGCGTGGACGAGGCGCTGGTGGACGCGGCGGCGCCCGCGCCGGACGCGCCCGGGGCCTGCCGTATCGGCGTGGAGCCCCCGTACGAGCAGGCCAAGGCGATCCTGCTGGACGCGGTGGCGGAGGCGAACCACTGCCGGTCGGTGTGGAACGAAGGTTTCTGCTTCTCGACGGTCGTCGGCTTCGAGGCCGATCTGGAGGCCGTGGAGCTGCTCTACACGTCGCTGCTCGTCCAGGCGCAGACGGCGATGACCCGCGCGGAGGCGGCCCAGCGGGCGTCCGGCCGCAAGCGCACGAAAACGTTCCGCCAGTCCTTCCTGGCGGCCTACGCCCACCGCATGGGCACCCGCCTCGCGGAGGCGACCCGCACCCAGATCCCGACCGGCCTGCTCCCGGTCCTCGCGACCCGCGACGTAGCCGTCGTCGACGCGACGGACGCCCTGTTCCCGCACACGGTCAGCACCCGCCTGCGGGGGATCACGGACGAGGCGGGCTGGGTGGAGGGCGCGGAGGCGGCGGACAGAGCGACTGTCGGGAACCGCCCCCGCCTGCCGGAGTCCTGAGCCTCAGTCCCCGGCCTGCTGGAAGCCGCTCACCGTCGCGTCCGGGGTCTTCGAGTCCTTGAGGACGACAGCCCCGTACGACCAGTCGAACTCCTTGCCCGACCCCTCCGCGAGGCCGAACTCCAGCTTCTTCGCCGCGATGGCCTTGTCGCCGTCCCCGCGCGTGTAGGTGATCGTGAAGGAGGCGGTGCCCTGGGCCGGGAGGGTCACCGTCTGGGCGACCGCCGCCGGGTCCTGGGGTACGGAGACGGCGGTGCCGTCCGCCTTCAACTGGAGCTTGGGGAAGCCGGCCAGCGCGCACTCGTCGCCGGTGTTGGTGATGGTGAACGTGACGTTGCCGCTGTCCCCGACGCCGGGAGCCGCGTTGACGGCGCCTGCCTGGGTGTCCAGCTTGTCGACGGCGCAGGTGGAGCCGCCGGCGGCGGGCGCGGACGCCGACGGCGTCGTACCGCCATCCGCGTTCTTGTCGTCGTCACCGCCCCCGGAACACGCGGAGAGCAGGAGAGCCGCGGAGAAGGCGGCGACGCTGAGGCGGAGCGGAACGGCGCGCATGAACATGATCCCTAGGAACGAGTGACGTTGCTCAGGGGGATCATCCCCTACCCCAGACCCCCGGTCGGCACACCCGACGGCAGCACACTGCCGTCCGCCTTGGTGTACGTCTCCTTCCCCACACTCCCCGTCCAGGTCACGACCAGTTTCTCCGCATCCACGGAGTCGACCATCCCGGTCGTACGGTCCTTCTTCCCGGTCGGGCAGGTCAGGCGGATCATCCGCATCCCGGCCTCTTCCCCGGCGGTCCCGTTGCAGACGGTGCCGCCGGTGGCGTACAGCGACGCCTTGCCGCCCTCGATCATGAGGACGACGGCCTGCCCGCCGGCGGTGCCGAGCCAGCTGCCGGCGAGGGGCGTGGCCGATGCGGACGGGGAGGGGGAGGCGGTGGCGGAAGCCGTCGACGGCTCGGGCGAGGGCGACGAGGAATCCCCGCCACCGCCGCCGCACCCGGCCAGGAGGACGGCCCCCACCACCACACCCGCGCCACGCAAGCCCACTGAAGCCACCGCACACTCCAAGCGCTAGAAGCCGAGAACGACGGCAAGCTACCAGCCGCGCCGGGCAGGGGCCCGGGAACCGACTGTGAGCTTCAGGGGTGCCGCGCCTACCAGGAGCTCTTCCGGACCCCCGGCAGATATCCGGCGTGCGCCTGCTGCCGCAGGCTCACCCGGGAGAGCCCGAACGTCCGGAAGTACCCACGGGGCCGCCCGTCCACCTGGTCCCGGTTGCGCACCCGGGTCGCGCTCGCGTCCCGGGGCTGCCGCTCCAGCTCCTGCCGGGCCGCGGCGCGCTCCTCCTCGGAGGACGACGGACGCCGGATGATCTCCTTCAGCTCGGCCCGCCGCTCGGCGTACCGCGCGACGACCTCCTGCCGCCGGAGATTCGCCGCGATCTTGCTCTTCTTCGCCATCAGACCCGCACCCCCCGAGCCCGGATACGGGCGACCGCTGCCTCGACCCCGATGGTGTCGACCGTCTTGATCCCCTTCGTGCTCAGCCGGAGCCGTACGTACCGGCCTTCGCTCGGCAGCCAGTACCGCTTCGACTGGATGTTGGGGTCGAACCGCCGGGAAGTGCGCCGGTGGGAGTGCGAGATGCGGTTCCCGAACCCCGGCTGCGCCCCGGTCAGCATGCAATGCGCCGACATGAGTGACCTACCTCTCTCGATCGCCTGTCGCTAATGGAATTCATTTTCAGTAAGATACCAGCATGGCACGCAACGAACTCCGCCCGGTCATCAAGCTCCGCTCCACGGCGGGGACCGGCTACACCTACGTGACCCGCAAGAACCGCCGCAACGACCCGGACCGCATGACCCTGCGCAAGTACGACCCGGTCGTCGGCCGCCACGTCGATTTCCGAGAGGAGCGCTAGAGACATGCGTGAGGGGATCCACCCGGCGTACGGGCCCGTCGTCTTCCGTGACCGTGCCGCGAACTACGCCTTCCTGACCCGCTCGACGATGACGAGTGAGAAGACGATCGAGTGGGAGGACGGCGAGACCTACCCGGTCGTCGACGTCGAGATCTCGAACGTCAGCCACCCCTTCTACACGGGTACGGCCCGCGTCCTGGACACGGCCGGCCGCGTCGAACGCTTCGAGAAGCGCTACGGAAAGCGGGCCGGCGCGTGACGCTGTCCGTGGCGATCGTCGGCGGGCTTCACGTGGAGGCCCGCAAGGCGACGGTCGCCCAGCTTCTGAGGGACGTACCGGGGAGCGTGGTCCTGCACCACGACCTCGCTACGGCGACGGCGGGCACGGTCGTCCGCACGATCCACGACGAGACGGGCCTCGTCTCGGCGGGCGAGGCCCCCCTCTCGAACGACTGCGCCTGCTGCGCGCTGCGCGAGGACCTCGTCCCGGAACTCCGCCGGCTCGCGGACGCGGGTACGACGGCCCTGGCGATCGTCGAACTCTGGGACTCGGTGGAGCCGAAGGCGATGGCGGAGGTGGTGGCCGCGGCGGGCCTGACGGTCACGTCCGTCATCACCGCGATCGACCCGGCCCTCCTCCTCCCCTACCTCGGCAACGGCGACGACCTGGCGGAATGCGGCCTCGCCGCGGCCCCCACGGACCAGCGCACGGTCGCCGACACGTTCGCCCGCCAGCTGGAGTACGCCCCGGTCCTGGCGATCGTCGACTCCCCCGAAGCGGACGACGAAGACCGCGAGCTGCTGACCCAGCTCCACCCGACAGCCCGCCAGGTCCCCGTGTCGGGCGGCCACCACATAGGTGACCTGGCGGGCGTGAGCGACGAGGACTGGGCAAGGTTCCTCGCGGATGCGCAAGCAGATGCACTTGCACAGGAAAACGGACCTAGGGTCGACGCACCTAGGGGCGCGGGGAACTGCGCGAGCAACCACAACGGCGCCGCACCCGGCAACCAGCAGTCACCCCCCACCCCCCTCGCCCGCGAAGCCCTCGCCGGGTTCGACGTGGAAGCCGCAGCCGCAGCCCAGCACCCCGCCTGCGCCCTCCTCCCCTCGGACGCGGACAACCACGGCGTCTGCACCTTCGTCTGGCACCGCGCCCGCCCCTTCCACCCGGAGCGCCTCTACGAGGCCCTGGAGGACCTGACCTGCGCGGCAGCGCGCAGCAGGGGCCGTTTCTGGCTGGCGGACAAGCCGGACACCCTCCTCCATTGGGACGCGGCGGGAGGAGCACTCTGCGTAGAGGCCGCAGGCCCCTGGCTCGCGTCGCTCCCGGACGCCGCCTGGGACATGGTCCCCCCGACCAGACGAGCCGCCGCGGCCCTGGACTGGCACCCCGAACACGGCGACTGCTGCCAGCACTTGGTGTTCACGTCCCCCGGCCTGGACCGCGACGGCCTCGAACACCTCCTGGAGTCCTGCCTGTTGACGGACGCCGAGTACGCGGCGGGCCGCGCCGCGTGGAAGAACCTCCCGCCCGCCTTCGACACCCTCCTGGAGATCTGATGCCGCCCCGCAAGCTCGACCGCAAGCCCCAGAAGCCGCGTCCCAACCCCCTGGACCAGGCGAAGATCACGTACATCGACTACAAGGACACCGACCTGCTGCGGAAGTTCATCTCGGACCGGGGCAAGATCCGCAGCCGCCGGGTCACGAGGATCTCGGCCCAGCAGCAGCGCCAGGTGTCGCGCGCGATCAAGAACGCGAGGGAGATGGCGCTTCTCCCGTACGTGTCGAAGTAGTTCACGGCGCACCCTCCGAAGGGGCGGGTGGCTTACGGGAGTTGTCCCGTGAAGCCACCCGCCCCTCGCGTCATCTCCGGCTACGACGGCCCCGGTACCCGCAGCCGGAAAGGCCCCCAAGTCCTCGGCCAACCACCGGACTTGGACCTCCTGCAACGGCCGTAGCCCGCGTCCGCACCCACAACACCCCCACCACGCCCGCACCTCGACGCACCCGGTTCCCCCACAACGGCGCCGTATGGTGCCGCAAGCGGAGCCCTCCGGTCCGCCGGACGGTCGCGATCCGGCCAACAACCGGACTGGACCAATCGGTTGAAGACAGGAACACCGAGGCCCCGGCGCGCGTCTTGATAGATGACCAGGCGCTCGGGAACGCGCTCGGTAAAACGTGCGTCAAACCTGTAACCGCGACGGCACGCCGCGTGCACGTGCATCTGCTCATGCATCTGCACATGAACGGAGTTATGATCCGGACAGTTGACCACTGCACCAATGGCCACAAGAGCCAGTGCACCACCAGGGAGCGACCTGTGGACCACGACGTTGACGGGGGACGCGACGTGTACAACGGCATGACGGCCACGCAGTTGCACGGGGTGGCCTGGCAGAAGAGCAGGCACAGCAACTCGCAGGGAAACTGCGTGGAGTTCGCCCGCCTGCCCGGCGGCGACGTCGCGGTGCGCAACTCGCGCTTCCCGGACGGACCCGCGCTGGTCTACACGCGCGCGGAGATAGAGGCGATGCTGCTCGGCGTCAAGGACGGCGAGTTCGACCACCTGATCGCAGGCTGAGAGCGGCCGTTCCGGGGGACGGACGGCCGCTTCCCGTATACGACACGCCGGTGACGCGCGTAGAACTCGCGCGCCCGGCACCGTACATGTCCGTACGTCACTCGGCGGGGGTGCCGAGCCCGAAGAGGGCCCACACGACCTTGCCGCCGAGCGCGCCGGCCAGCGGGTGCCAGCCCCAGCTGTCGGCGAAGGAGTCGACGAGGAAGAGGCCGCGGCCCGACTCCGCCGCGAAGTCGTCGGTCTCGCGCGCCTCGGGCGTGGTGCGGCCCGGGTCGCGCACCGCGCACACGAGGCGTCCGGTCCACCGCATCAAGTGCAGCCGCACGGGCGGCTGATGGCCGTCGGAGCCGTTCGACTCGGCCTGGGCGGACGGCAGTCCGTGCCGCAGCGCGTTGGTGACCAGTTCGGAGACGACGAGGCAGATGTCGTCGAAGCGGTCGCCGACGTCCCACTGTCCCAGGGTGCGGCGGGTGAACTGCCGTGCCTCGCGCACCGCTTCGAGGCGGGCGGGCAGAGCGCAGGATGCGGCGTTGGACACGGCCGCGGGATCCAGCGGCGGAAGGCCCTGCCGTAATGGCTTGAGCATGGTCGATCCATTCGTCCCCATGCGAGGCACTCCCGGGAATTCGCGGTCGTTGCGATGCAGCGGTGGCGCGAGACCATGGTTTCGGATGCGACCGGCGGATGCAAGGGCAGATGCACGTGCACGTGACCGAAATGAGCCGCCCGTGGGGGTTGTTGGTCATTTTTTCCGCCAACTTCTCGCACAACTCTCCCTCTCGTCTTGCTTTCACACCCCCCTCCTTCCGGGTAAACCCACCTGTGAGCTTTGGCTTCTTTCCGTCTCTGTAATCAGGTGAGTACTGCTCGGAGTGTTTTAGTGGCAGACTTCGGGCCCTGGAGACGGTTGGGGAGGCTTGGCGAACGTGAGCGCGGGAGAGCCCGGATCGGTGGTGCGACGCATGCTGCTCGGCTCGCAACTCAGGCGGCTGCGTGAGTCGCGCGGCATCACACGCGAGGCCGCGGGTTACTCGATCCGCGCCTCCGAGTCCAAGATCAGTCGGATGGAGCTGGGCCGGGTGAGCTTCAAGACGCGGGACGTCGAGGACCTGCTGACGCTGTACGGCATCACGGACGACACCGAGCGCGCGGCCCTCGTCGGCCTCGCCCGGGAGGCCAACGTGGCCGGATGGTGGCACAGTTACTCCGACGTCCTGCCGTCCTGGTTCCCCACCTACGTCGGCCTCGAAGGCGCCGCCTCCCTCATCCGGTCGTACGAGGTGCAGTTCGTGCCCGGCCTCCTCCAGACCGAGGCGTACGCGCACGCGGTCGTCGCGCGCGGCATGAAGAACGCCTCCGCCGCCGACATCGACCGCCGGGTCGCGCTGCGCCTGGAGCGGCAGAAGTACCTCGTCTCCGAGAACCCGCCCGACGTCCACATCGTCCTCGACGAGGCCGGGTTGCGCCGCCCCTACGGCGACCGCGAGGTGATGCGCGGCCAGCTCCAGCACCTCATCGACGTCTCCGAGCGGCCCAACGTCCGCCTCCAGGTGATGCCGTTCAGCTTCGGCGGCCACCGGGCCGAGTCCGGCGCGTTCAGCATCCTCAGCTTCCCCGAGTCGGACCTCTCGGACGTCGTGTACCTGGAGCAGCTCACCAGCGCGCTGTATCTCGACAAACGTGAGGACGTCGCGCAGTACGAGCAGGTTCTGCGAGAACTCCAGGACGACAGCCCGTCGCCCGCGGAGAGCCGCGACCTCCTGCGCGGGCTGCTGCAACTCTCGTAACACGCCTGTCAGTTGAACCGTCCGGCAGCAGCCTCCGTGCGATAGGGAAAACCCTATAAACACCGCGTGGTTGCTTGCCTGTTGAACATCTGCCCCTCCAACGGCCCGTATTCGTCAGTACGATGACGTGTGATCAGCTTGAACGGCTGTTCGGGAGACGGATCGCGGGGGTCTGCCTCCACTGCTTCGGCGGCAAGGATTGAGGGATCACATGTCGTCCTCCGACTTCACCGACCTGGCACAGCAGTTCATCGACGGCGAATGGCGTCCCGGTACGGGTTCCTGGGACATCATCGACGTCAATCCGTACGACGGGGTCAAGCTCGCGTCGATCACCATCGCGACGATCGACGAGGTCGACCAGGCGTACCGGGCCGCGCAGCGCGCGCAGCGGGAGTGGGCCACGACCAACCCCTACGCCCGGCGTGACGTCTTCGAGCGCGTTCTTCGACTCGTCGAGGACCGCGAGCAGTTGATCACCGACTTCATCGTCTCCGAACTCGGCGGCACCCATCTCAAGGCCCGCTTCGAGATCGGGCTCGCGAAGGAATTCCTGCGCGAGGCCGCGCAGTTGACGCTGCGGCTCGAAGGGCGGCTGCTGCCGTCCCCCATCGAGGGCAAGGAGAACCGCCTCTACCGGGAGCCCGTCGGGGTCGTCGGCGTCATCAGCCCCTTCAACTTCCCCTTCCTGCTGTCGATCAAGCCGGTCGCCTCGGCCCTCGCACTGGGCAACGCCGTCGTCCTGAAGCCGCACCAAGAGACGCCGATCGTCGGCGGGACGCTCATCGCCAAGTTCTTCGAGGACGCGGGGCTGCCGGCGGGCCTGCTGAACGTCGTCCTGACGGACATCGCCGAGATAGGCGACGCGTTCATCGAGCACCCCGTCCCCAAGGTCATCTCCTTCACCGGGTCCGACAAGATCGGGCGGCACATCGCGACGGTGTGCGCGGCCCAACTCAAGCGGACGGTACTGGAGTTGGGCGGGAACAGCGCGCTGGTCGTCCTTGACGACGCGGACATCGACTACGCGGTCGACGCGGCCGTCTTCAGCCGGTACGTCGATCAGGGCCAGGTCTGCATGGCCGCGAACCGGGTCCTCGTCGACCGGTCCGTCGCCGACGAGTTCACGGAGAAGTTCGTCGCGAAGGTCAAGACCCTCAAGACCGGCGACCCCAGTGACCCCCAGACCGTCATCGGGCCGGTCATCAACTCCCTTCAGGCCAACGCGGTCACGGCCGCCGTGGACCAGGCGGTCGCCGAGGGTGCCACGGTCCTCGTGCGCGGCGAGACCACCAACAACCTGGTGGAACCGTCCGTGTTGACGGACGTCCCGAGCCATTCCGCGCTGCTCCACAAGGAGATCTTCGGCCCCGTCGCCCTGCTCGTCCCCTTCGACGGGGAGGAGGAGGCGATCCGGATCGTCAACGACTCCCCGTACGGGCTGAGCGGCGCCGTCCACACGGCCGACGTCGAGCGCGGGGTGACCTTCGCGAAGCGGATCGACACGGGGATGTTCCACGTCAACGACGGCACCATCCACGACGAGCCCCTGATTCCGTTCGGTGGCGAGAAGCACTCCGGGATAGGCCGCCTGAACGGCGAACCGACCCTCGACGCCTTCACGACCCTGAAGTGGATCTCGGTCCAGCGGGGCCGGAGCAAGTTCCCCTTCTGAACGCTCAGTTGTCGCCCTCGGCCTCGTACGTCACCGGGATCCGCTCGCCCCGGCTCACGGCGATCCGGCACAGGTCCGTCATCGACTCGCTCATCCGCGCGATCAGGAACCTCAACTGGTCCTCGGTGACCTTCCGGTCGTCCAGCAGGTCCTTCGCGTGCTCCAACAGGTCGCCGGCCATGCCCAGTTGGGCAGCCTCGACACGGTCGGCGAGCCGGGAGACGTAGCCGCCCTCGGCGGTGGTCATCAGGTAGCAGGGCTGGTTGAGGTCGTTGGCCCAGGGGAGGAGACGGCGGACGGGCTCTTCTTCGGGGGTGGTGGACATGGGGGGATCTCGCTTTCTGTGGCGAACTGGTCACACTGTGCGGGCTGGGGGGCTAGCCTCGCCAGTCAAAAGGCGGTGACCTGTTTTCTGTCACGAAGAGGGCGGATCGGTGGATACGAAGACGTATGGCCAGTGGATCAAGGAGCGCCGCGAGGAACTGGGCCTGACGCAGCAGCAGGTGGCGGACGAGGCGATCATGAGCCGGACGCACATCGCGCACATCGAGGCGGGCAGGAGGGTCCCGTCGGCGGAGGACGCGCGGCGCTTGGACAAGACGCTTCAGATGCAGGGGGCGTTGATCCTCTTCCGGCCGGGGCGGGAAGAGGAGGAGGCGGTCGCCGACTACTTCAGCGCGGTGTTGGTGCTGGAGCAACAGGCGGTGCAGATCCGGGAGTTCGGGTTGGCGTACTTCCCGGGGTTGCTCCAGACGGAGAGGTACGCGAAGGCGGTACTCGGGGGAGTCTTTCCTCCGATCAGCGCGGAAGAGCGTGACAAGCTGGTCGGCACACGGCTCGGACGCGCGAGGCTCTTCGACGACCCGACGACCCCCGCCTACTGGGCGCTGCTCGACGAGACATTGCTCCGGCGCCCTGTGGCCTGCGGCGACATCATGGCGGAGCAGATCATGCACGTCGTCGAGCTTGCCGAGAGCGGGCGTATCCGCGTCCACGTGATGCCGTACGCCGCAGGGCATCACCAACTGGTCGGCAGCTCGCTCATGTTGATGTGGTTCGACGATCAGCCGCCACTTGCGTACCTTGAGGGCGGCGAGATGGGGAGGTTGCACGACTCCCCATCCGTGGTCCAGAAATGGCAGCATCGCTACGATCACGCGATGACCGACGCGCTGCCGTTGACGGAGTCGTTGGCGCTGCTCAGGGCCACTGCAAGGGAGTACGAGCACCATGATGGACCGCACCTGGCGTAAGTCGTCCTACAGCGACAACACGGGCGGCAACTGCCTGGAAGTCCTCGACGGCCACCCCACCTCCGTCCCGGTCCGCGACTCGAA
>NZ_LIRL01000453.1 GCF_001419795.1 Streptomyces niveiscabiei | reverse complement strand
CCGACTCCCCGAAGTCATGGACGACGGTCACCCCCCGATGCTGCAACCCGGCGGCGACCCGCGCCTCCCGCCGGAACCGCTCCCGCAGAATCCGGGTGAACCCCGCGTCATGCTGCGGACCGGGCGGTTTCAGACACTTGACGGCGACCTGCCGCCCGAGCGACTCGTCCATCGCCCGCCACACCTCGCCCATCCCGCCCCGCCCGATGAGCTCCAGCAGCCGATACCGCCCCTGGACCAGCCTCGCCTCAGCCATCAGCCCCGCCGCCCCCGTCGTTGCCCTTCCGGCGCCCTCCAGTATGACGATTTATCGCCCCACCGGGTACGGCGCGAACGCCACGTCCTCGCGCCCCCCTCAGGCCGGATCACCCCTGCCTCGGCTCCCCCAGCACCAACCCCGACTCCCGCCGCCACGCCTCGCCCTCCGGCTCCCAGGCAACGCGGTTGCCGAGTTCGACCCAGACACCGAACTCGCCGGAGGACACCTCGCTGTACTGATCCATCTGGACACCGTTCAGACAGAGCCGCAGCCCGCAGTTCTTCGTGTCGGACAGACCCCGCCAGTCACAACCCCAGTCCGCGACCAGACTCAACGGCCCGAGCACCGCGACCATCCGGTCCAGTTCCTCTTCCGTACAGGCGTGATGGGACTCGGTCTCCGGCGTACCGAATGGCAAGGTCGTGTCCAGCGAGACCATCACGCCGTCGGGCAGCGGCCAGAGGTCGCCGAGACCCGGATCAAGGTGCAGATCGGCCACGAGACACGACCTCGGCTGCTCCGCCGCGAACGTGACGGCATCGCGCCGCACCAGTTCGTCCAGGAAGGGAAAGACCGCCACGGGATCGCGCTCCGCGACCATGCGGGCGGTGCCGAAGGCACGGAGAGCGTACGCGTACTGCTCCGCCGTGCTGATCGGCTCCAGTTCGGGCCACGAAAGACCGAACCCGCCGCCGAGTTCGCGCAGGATCTCCCGCGCCCACGCCACCGCGCTCGCGGCGTCGGGGAAGGGTTCGAGGACGGGCCAGAGCGTGGAGGACAAAAAGGGTTCCTTCCGAAGACCTTGCTCACCAGCCCGTCTGGGGTTCGCCCAGCGGAATTCCCAGGTCACGCAGCCATGCCTCGCCGGCAGGGGTCCAGGCCACACGGGGGCCGAGGGAGATCCAGACGCCGAACTCGCCGGGGGACGGCTCGGTGTGCTGCGAGACCCAGACACTGTTCAAGCAGAGTTGCACGGCACAGTCCTTCGACTCGGGCAGGCCGCGCCAGGCGCAGTCCCATCTGGCGTTCAGTGTCAGTGGCCCGAGCGCGGCGACCATCTGATCCAACTCCTCCTCGGTGCAGGTGTCCTCTGGCTCCCTGCCACCAGGACTGCCGAAGGGCGGGGTCAAGTACAGGCCGAGGTCCACCCCCTCGGGCAGCGGCCAGAGATCGGCCAGGTCGGGGCTGAGCCTCAGGTCCGCCGTGAACCAGGTCCTCGACCGGCCCTCGTCGAGGGTGATGGCCCCGCGGCGTCCCAGTTCGTCCAGGAAGGACATGACGCCGGGCTCCCAGTCGCCGGCCATGCGGGCGGTGTCGAAGGTCCGCAGGGCGTATGCGTACTGCTCGGCTGTGGTAACCCCCTCCAGGGTGGGCCAGGGGAGGGCGGCCCAATCGGTCAGGTCACGCATGATCGCCCGCGCCCGAGCCAGCGCACTCGACGCGTCGGAAAAGGGTTCGAGCACGCGATAAAGCGTCGAGGACAAGGAATGTGCCTTTCAGTCAAGGGCAGGACAGTGGGCGGAGATTCAGTAGGAGTACCCGTTCGGCGAATAGTAGGTGTGCCCCACGACATGGCCTTCGTCGGCGTTGACACCGAGGTCGAAGTCCGCCAGTTTGCTGCCGCTCTGGCTGTAGACCCGTACGTGGTACCCGCTGACCTTGTCGAGAGAGCTTCCTCGATTCTCCCGGGCCCGCTGATAGGAACGGACCCATCCCTTGATGTCCCGGGCCTCGACCAGGTCGGGGACTTGGATGAAGATTTCGTGGACGTCCTGGAGCCCCTCCACGTCATCGCGAACACGCAACTGTTTCACGGCGCTGGAAAGCTGATCGGTGAAGGTCTTCTGGTCGGTCTTCCCAACGGTCTTGACCTCTCCGTAGCCGACCAAGTTTCCTTGCTGGTCGAGATACTCAAGGTCAGGATTCTTGTAGCCCTTCATGTTCTTGTACTCGTTCTCTTTGGACAGACCCTGCACCCGAGTACCCTCCGGCGCCCCGTCCAGGGAACGGTAGGCATTGTCCAGAGTGAGCTGGTCGGTCCTACCGCCCTTCAGGTGCTCAGCGACCAGCTTCTGCGCGTCCGCGTCCCGGCCCGAATCCTCCGAGGACGCGCCGTCCGATCCGCCCCCGTCGTCGCCGCCCCCGCCGCCGTCCCCGTTCTGCACGGCGTACGCGATGTTCGGCGCGGCGACCGCCGAGGCCACCGTCGCGCTCCCGGACACGGCCAGCATCGACCCCGCCGCGATCAGCGCCTCCCCGGGACCGAGCGCCCCGATGCCGGTCGCCATGAGCGCGCCGCCCAGCCCGTCCGACGCGGCACCGATCAGCAGTTCCCCGACACCCAGCGCGGCCATGGGACCGTTCGTCCGGTCGATGACCTGCTGCGCGGTGTCCGCGAGACTGGAGACCGCGTTGGAGATCGAGCTGAACCAGCTCTGCCCGGTGGGGTCGCTGCCCGTCACCGGGTTGTTCGCGGCGTAGTCGTACCCCGTGAGCTGCGAGGGGTCCGTGGTCTCCAGCTGCGGGTCGCGGCTGATGAAACGCCCGGTCTGGGAGTCGTACTCGCGCAGGCCCAGGTTGACGAGCCCGGTACCGGTGTCGGTGGTGCCGCCGACGTAGCCCTTGTCGCCGGTCCAGGTCGTGGGTGTCATGCCTCGGGTGCCGCCGAAGGGGAGGTACTCGCGGCGGGTCACCGCCTGGGTCTGGTAGTCGACCGACAGGTAGGCGGTGCCCTGGCGGTCGGGGATGAGGTACTGGATGTTTCCGCTGCTGGAGCGCGCGGCGACGGTCGTACCGGCGATGGAGTAGTAGCGGGTGCCGGTGACGGCCTTGGTGGAGAGGTTCTCCACGAGTTCCTCGTCGCCGAGGTAGAGCGTCGCCTGGGTCGGGTCGGTGCGCAGGACGAGGCCGCCGTCGAGACCGTAGAGGTAGCTGGTCGTGCCGCCGGACGTCGTGTCCGTGTCGAGGCGGTTCTGGTGGTTCCAGGTCAGGGTCCGGTCGCCGAGGGCGCCGCCCTTGACGGTGGTGGTGTTGCCGGACGCGTCATAGGTGTAGGACGCGGTGTTCGCGGTGGAGCCGGTGGTGCTGCCGAGGGTGTGGGGCTGGTCGGTCGCGGAGCCGGGCGCCGGGTAGTGGTAGGTCGTGGTGGTGTCGGTGGCGCCGTGGTCGGTCTGCGTGTCGCGCTGCCCGTCGGCGGTGTAGGTCCAGGACTGCCAGTACGGGTCGGGCCCGCCGACGGTCGAACTGCTCGCTGCGGAAGCGCAGTTGTCGGTGGCGGTCCAGGCCGCGGTGAGGCGGGCGGCCCAGTCGTACCCGTAGCACTGGGTGCCGGACCGGCTGCCGGTGACGGAGGTGAGGAGCCCGGCGCCCTTGGAGACGTCCGCGTCGCCCCAGGTGTACGCGGTGTCGTCGACGACCGTGGAGCTGCTGGAGTCGGTGGTCTTCGCGTCGGTGGGCTGGCCGGTCTGGGCGTCGTACTTGAGCGTGAGGTCGACCCAGCTGGTCGTGGGGCCCATGGAGTACTGGAGGGGCTCGCCGTACTCGTCGTAGCCGATGGCGGAGACGTACGTCCACGCGGTCGTCCCGGTGCTCGCCAGGCTGGTGGGCTGCCCGAACTGGTCGTACCCGTAGCTGACGGTCTCGGCGGGGAGCCCGCCGCCCGCCGGGGACTGGCTGGTGGCCGGTGTTCCGGTGGTCTTGTACGTGTACGACTGGGTGTACCCGGCGCTGGGTGCCAGGGGCGCGAGGTTGCTCGGCAGGTTGGCCAGGGTGGTCTTGGAGGCAGCGACCTTGCCGAGGCTCGTGTAGCCGAGGACGGTGTTGGTGACCGAGGGGCTGCCCGTACCGAGCTGGTACGACGTGGACGAGGTCAGGTACCCCTTCTTCAGCGTGTCGTACGTCCAGGAGGCCGTCTGGTTCGCGGCGGACGCGGTCGCGTTGCCGGTCGTGTCGTAGACGGCGGTGCGGCGGCCGTCCTTGTCGTACGCGTACGTCGCCTGGTCGCCGCGCGCGTCGGTGGTCGTCAGGAGCTGGCCGGCGTTGTCGTAGGTCGCCGAGGAGCCGCCCGCGTCGGGGTCGGTGGCGGTGACCTGGTCGCCGAGGAGGTTGTAGGTCCACGACCAGGAGTTGCCGGCGGGGTCGGTCTGGCCGGACTGGTGGCCGTCGGGGAAGTACGTGTAGTGCGTGTCGGAGTAGTCGGAGGCGCTGTCGTGGACGGGGTCGGCGGCGGCGCCCGCGTGGTACTGGTACAGGTCGGTCTTGCGGCCGCGCGCGTCGGTGAGCGTGGACTCGGCGACGCCGCCCTTGGGCGGGATGGTGGTGGTGAAGTTCCCGCCGAAGACGGTGGTGGTGTTCCAGGTGGCGGTGCCGAGGGCGTAGGCGGTGGAGACGGTCTTGCGGCCGGCGCCGTCGTAGGTGAAGCCGGTCTCCGAGGGGATGTCGCCGTCCTGGGCCTGCACGAGGGTCGCCGAGGGGGCGCCGCTCGCGTAGTAGGGGGCGGTGGTCTTGGCGACCCAGCCGTTCGTGTCGTAGACGGTGTCGGTGACGTCCCGGCCGCCGTCGACGGTCGCGATCTGCGTCTCGCGGGGGCGCAGGAGCGCGTCCATGAGGAGTTCGCTGCTGCGGTACGTGCCGTCGTCGTTCAGGGTCTGCGTGGTGACGGTGCTCGGCTTCCCGGCGGCCAGCACGTACGTGTACTTGGCCGTCGCGGCGGTGATGCCGGGGCGGAAGACGGCGGTGCGGCGGCCCAGCGCGTCGTACTGCGCCCTGGTGACGTACCCGGCGGCCGTGGTCTGCGTCAGCATCAGGCCGCGCGAGGCGTCGTACGTCTGGCTGAGGGTCTGGCCCATCGGGTCGGTGGACACGATGGCGGTGGGCGCGGCGCCGGTGGTCGGGGTGTAGGCGGTCGTGGTGGTGCGCTGGTCGGCGTCGGTGCTGGTCAGGGGGCGGCCGTAGATGTCCGTGGTGAGCGCGGACATGGTCGAGTAGACCGGGGTGGAGCCGCTGTACGAGGTGGCCTGCTGGGTCGACGTCGGGTCACCGGCGGTGGGGGCGGCGCCGAGGGTGCTGGAGCCGTCGTAGAAGACCCGCTTGTCGCTGACGGCGTCGGCCGGGAGGGTCGGGGTGGTCGCGCACTTCACGGAGACCGTCTTGGTCTCGTCGACGAGGTCGTAGATCCAGGTGGACGTGTTGTCCGCGTAGGTCGCGGTGGTGCACAGGTCGTCGCTCGTGGTGGAGACGTCGCCCTTGTCGTCGGCCTTGGTGACGCGGCCGTGCGCGTCGTGCGTGTAGTCGGTCTCGGTCTCGCGGGTGGCGCCGGAGGCGAGGGGTGTGTAGACCTGCACCGAGTCCTGGCCGGTGAGGTACGCCTTCTGTGCGGGGAGCCCGCCGGACAGGGCGTGGGTGGCGGTGGCGGCGCTGCTCCAGGGCGTGGTGACGGTGTCGTTGACGACCTTTCCGCTGCCGCGGCCGTCGTAGAGGATCGCCTCGTACGTCAGGCCCGCGTACTGGGGTGAGTCGGTGACCGCCGGGTCGCCCCGGGAGTCGGTGACGGACGCCGCGCGGGTGCCGCCGGCGAGGGTGTCGCCGTCCATGCCGCGGAAGTACGTGTAGTCGGTCTCGGTCACCGGGTCGGGCGCGGTGCCGGTGCTGACCTTCATGCCGCCGTAGCCGCGCCACTGGTCCCAGGTGCGCTGGGCGGCGGGGGTGAGCGGGTTGTCGTCGTGGTGCCAGGCGGGGGTGCCGACGGGGGTGTAGCGGGTGACGATCGTGTCGTTGACGCCGCCGCCGGTCGGGTCCTGCTGGGTGACCGTGGTGACGACGTACTTGTTGAACCAGTCCAGCATCGGCGCGGTCTGCCCGGTGGGCGTCCAGTAACCCGGGTAGCACAGGCTGGTGTTCTGGCTGGCGTCGCTCGGGGTGCCGCTGGCGCAGGCCGGGGCCGAGTAGCCGACGCTGATGATGCCGCCGGACTCGGTGGTGATGGTGTTGAGGCGGTAGCGGGTGATGGGCGGGTAGCCGTCGGTCAGGTCCACCCGGTTCGACAACGGCGTGCCGGAGAAGGTGACTTGGGGCATGGTGAGCGACGCGGTGGAACCCCCTGCGGAGGTGTCCTGGCCGGTGCGGGTCACCGAGTTGAGCCACAGGGACGGTGTGGTCGCGTCCCCGGTCGCGGGGAACGAGTACGTGAACGCCCACGCGTCGACGTTCGTCTCGGTCGTGCCGACGAGCGCCTGCGTCTGGATGCCCGTCAGCTCGTTCTCGCTCCAGAACGTCGGCGAGTTGGCGGAGCAGGCCGCGCCGCTCGCGCAGTCGAGGTCGAACGGCACGTCGGGCCACTTCGACGCGGTCGAGCTGGTCAGCGTGGAGGTCGCGCAGCCCGTCGGGGAGGTGTCGCAGCGGCCGTTGTAGGTGAAGGTGACCTGGGCGGCGGGGCTGGTGGAGTAGACCGAGCCGTCGCGCTGGCCGTACTGGATCCTCGCGAGGGCCGCGTCACGGATGTACGGGGTGTCGGCGGTCTTGCCGAGGTTGCGGGCGTAGTGCCCGGTCGTCGGGGTGTAGAAGTAGGACATCACGTCGCCGTGGGTGTCCTTGACGTAGTCCAGCATCCAGCGATAGCCCTGCTGGCACCAGGAGTTGGCCCAGGTGGCGTTGTAGCAGGGCTGGCCGGAGGCGGTGGCATAGACGGGTTCCGTCAGCACCGAGTTCGTGGCGGTGTTGCCCGAGGCCCAGCCGGGGAGCTGGTTCAGGCCGAAGGTGTACTGGGTGCCGTTGGAGGTGGTGACCCGGAAGTACTCGCCGCTCTGGGCGCCGTTGGTGGCGCCGGTCAGCCGCTCGACCCGCTCGTCGGAGTCGCCCTGCGCGCGGTAGGCGCCGGTCGTGTCGTCCTTGACGAGGGTCGTGGCCGTGCCGTTCAGGGACAGCGTGAGCTGATTGTCGGAGGACCAGCAGTTGTCCCACGTCCGCGTGGTTCCCGCCGGGTTGTCGTGGCAGGAGGCGTACGAGCGCTCGATGTAGTTGCTCGGCAGGGAGAAGCCGTCGCCGACGACCGACGCCTGGTTGTTCGTCGACGAGGTGAGGCCGTCCACGCTCTGCGAGTCGTAGCCCAGCGTCAGATTGGGGGCCAGGCCACCGGGTACGGCGGGGCCGCTGATCGGGTACGACCAGGTGAACGCGTCCGTGCTGCCGCCGGCCTGCCAGGAGCCGGACGCCTTCAGCGAGGTGGCCGTGAAGTCGCCGCCGCCTCCGGTGGGCGCGGCGGTGGCGGCCATGACGACGTCGCTCTGCGCGAGGGCGAGGGGCGCCGAAATCGTCTGCGCCTTCGGGTCGTTGGTGGACGCCACGGGGGTCTGGGTACGGCAGGCCGCGCGGGTCGGGGTGGTGAGGGCGCAGGCGGGGAGCTGGACGAGGCGGAGGCGCGAGCCCCAGTCGGCGCCGTATGCGGCGGTGAAGTCGCGGTAGTCCAGGGCGAGTTGGGACTTGGCTTTGGGGAGGCCGGTGAGCTGGAGGAGGACGCCGTCGACTCCGGCGGAGCGGGCGATGTGCTGCGGGAGGAGGCGGGCGGTGGTGTGCGTGAAGGACGAAAAGGCCGAAGTGGCGGCGGGGGCGGAGGAGTTGACCGAGGAAGCGGTTGTCTTCCCGGACGCGGCCTTGGTGGACGCGGGCTTCTCGGGCGCGGGTGTGATCCAGATCGGCAGGCCGCTCGCCCTGAGCCGGGTGCCGGACGCCGGCTCACTGAACCCCGCCGCCCCGCTGGGCCACGTCACCTTCGGCGACGGCGAGTTCGCGAGGTGCCGTGCGGGACCGTAGTGCGAGCGCACGGCCGTCACCGGAACCGGCTTCACCTGGGTGTACCCCGGCTGCGCGTGCCGGTGGGCCGGCTGCGCGGCGCCCGTGACACCCACGATGACGGAGATCACCGCGGTCAGTGCGGTCAGCCCGCGTCTCAGGCGGCCGTCGGGTCTCGGGCCGCCCTGTGAACCTGTCGTCCTGGGCAAGGCTTGCTCCTTCACACGGCGATGTCGATCTTCACGACGCAACGGACCGTACGTGTCAGCGGATTTGCCGCGCATCGGGCAACCGGAAGCTCTTCCCCGATTCTTGACATGACCACATGCGTCTCTCACCTGCCCGGCTGATCTTTGCGGGGTTCCGAACGACTCCTCACGTCCGCCCCGAAAGCCCTTCCACAGACGGGAATCCGATGCACCCACCTCGTGCACGTGCGCGAATCCACAGACCCAGCGCGGCTCTCGCGGTCGCCGCGGTCCTGGCGGTCGGCGCGGCCGGCCTCGCCACCACCCCCGCAGCGGCGGCGACCCCGCGTCCGGCCGCGGGCCTCCAGGTCACCGGCAAGAGCGCCCCCGTCACCAAGTCCCCCGCTCCATCGGCGAGTTCACCGGTCCTCCCGGACGGCTACGGCCCCACCTCGGCGGACGCCACCGCCATGCGGGCCGCCGCGCAGCAGGCGCACGCCACCGGTAAGCCGGTCACCGTCTCGGCCCTCACCAGCCCGACCGTCCAGGTGGAGGCGCAGCCCGGCGGCGGCTTCCGCACGGTGTCCAACCCGTTGCCGGTGCGAACCCGGCAGAAGAACCGCTGGGTCCCGGTGGACCTGACGCTCACGCACCACGCCGACGGCACCTGGTCCCCGAAGGCCACGGCGTACGGCACGGTCTCCTTCTCCGGCGGCGGCACGGCCCCTCTCGCGGTCACCCGCTCCGGCGCCACCGCGCTCACCCTGACCTGGCCAACTCCCCTGCCGACGCCCCGCGTCGACGGCGAGACCGCGACCTACCCCGCCGTACTCCCCGGCGTCGACCTCCAGGTCACCGCCACCGCGTCCGGCGGCCCCAGCGAGACCCTCGTCGTCCACGACGCCACCGCCGCACGCAACCCCGCGCTGGCCGCCCTGCGCCTGGGCGCTCAGGTGAACGGAGGACACCTGGCCCCGGCGGCCGACGGCGGGCTCACCGTCACGGACACCCACGGCACGGCGGTGGCCGACTCCCCCACCCCGCTCCAGTGGGACTCCAACCGCGCCCTGCACACGACGGCGAAGGTCGCGGCCGACGCCTCCGACGCCGCGCACCCCGGCCTGGCCGCCCGCGTCGCCGGCGTCCGCACGCGCCTCGGCCGGGGCACCCTGACCCTCGTACCGGACAAGGCGATGCTGACCCGCGCCGGGACGGTCTTCCCGGTGTACGTCGACCCCTCGGTGAACTGGCACCCGGTCGACTACGCGAACCCGGCGTTCGACGAGGTGAAGCAGGGCTGCCCGGGCACGTCGTTCTACAACAAGACGGGTTCGCTGGCCGACAACGGCTATCTCGGCGTCGGCTACAACGGCTGGCCCGAGGGCTCCTGCAACACGGGTGACGAGCACGCCATCTACCAGTGGACGCTGTCCAAGACGATCTTCGGAGCGACGATCAGCAGCGCCGAGGTCGACGCGACGGACATCTACTCGGCGTCCTGCTCGACGACGGCGACCGTCAACCTGCACTGGTCCCGGGGCATCGGCTCGGGCACGGACTGGAGCAACCGGCCGCGGTACAACAGCTATGCGACGTCGGCGAGTTTCGGCCCCGCCTACAACCCGTCGCTGTGCCCGAGCAACGGCAGCTCCACCAACGGGTTCAATGTCCTGACGCCGATCAAGAAGGCGGCGAGCGGGCACTCGACGAGCTTCACCGCCACGCTGAGCGAGGACTCGATGGAGGCCGGCCGCAACGACCTCGGCTTCAAGCGGTTCTCGCACAACCCGACGCTCCAGATCTTCTACGACAACCCGCCGAGCGCCCCCACCGCGGCGACCATGGCGGCCGTGTCCGGCGCCGCCGACGCGGCCTGCGACACCTCGTCGCCGTACCCGTACATGGGCAAGACGATCGCCTCGACGCCGCCGGTGCTGCGCGCCAAGGTGAAGGACCCCAACGGGGACAAGCTCCAGGCGACGTTCCAGTACTGGGTGGACGGCACGACCACGAAGGCGACGCTCAAGAGCGGCGACAACCTGGCGAGCAACACGTACGCCACGGCCTCGCTCCCGGCGTCGTTCGTGTCGTCGCTGGCGGCCGGGAAGACCGTCGACTGGGACGTCACGGTCACCGACGGGATGGCGTCGACGACGTACGGCCAGTCCCCCACCTGCCACTTCACCGCCGAGCCGACCGCACCGGACGAGCCGGCGCTCGCCTCGGAGAGCAACCTCTACCCGAACACGGACGTCACCGACGCGGCCGTCGGCGCGGCTGCGGGCACCTCGGGGAAGTTCGACATCACCGGCTCCGGCACCACCGCGACGAAATTCGTGTACCACCTCGACGTGCCGCCGCCGACGAGCGGCGCCCCGGCGAGCGAGACCGTCACCGCGAGCGGCAACAAGGCGACGGTGACGGTCGTACCGCCCTCGCCGGGACCGCACACCCTGTACGTGTACGCCGTGGACGGCGCCGGTGACGTGTCGGGCACGTCCGCCTACCCGTTCCTGGCCGCCGGGCACCCGAACACGACCTGCGCGAGCCTCGCGGCCTGCTTCGACAACGTGGGCATCAGCGCCGACAGCACTATGAGCGCCGCCAACTTCGACGGCAACGGGCACAGTTTCTCGGCGACCGACTGGGCGAACGCGGGCTGGACGAGCGGCGGGAAGGTGACCGTCGACGGCGCCACCATGACGCTGCCCGCCTTCGGCTCGGGCCAGAAGGACAACCTCCTCGCCGCCAACCAGACCGTGAACTACTCCGGGCAGGGCAACGCCCTGGTCTTCCTGACCGCCTCGACGTACACCAACCTCAGCTCGCCCGGCGCCATCGCGGGCGACACCACCTCGCCGTACGTACCGGCCGGGACCCGGGTCAGCGCCGCGTACTGCTTCTCCGGCGACGACGCGGACTCCTTCTGCCCGGCGAGCGGCCAGATCACCTACACCGACGGCACGAGCGCGACGTACATGCTGACCGTGCCCGACTGGTCCAACACGGACAGCTCGATCGCGGCGGCGGTGTTCCCGCACGTCAACGGCTCGACCCAGAGCACGGCGGACCGGCAGCTGTACGCGTTCTCGGTGCCGGTCGACCCGGCGCGCACGATCGCCTCGGTCACCCTGCCCGACCTGACCGGCGCGGCCGGGCCGAGCGAGCCGACGCTGCACGTGTTCGCGCTGGGCACCCGCAACACGACCGCCGGGACGGCCGAGGCGAACGGCACCTACGCCGCCGCGCCCTCGGGCCAGTCCTGGACCGGTGCCTGGTCCGGCGCAACCGAGGGCAGCTTCGGGCTGCCGGGCGGCGGCACGTACTCCAACCAGACGATCCGGGTGGCGCTGAAGCCGTCGGTGTCCGGGTCCACGGTCCGCGTCAAGCTCGACAACGCGCTCGGCACGAACAAGCTGTCCATCGGCCACGCGACGATCGCCCTCAGCTCCACGCCGAACGCGATCGGCGCGGTCCCGTCGGGCACGCCGACGACCCTGAAGTTCGGGGGCGCCCAGGCGGTGACCGTCCCGGTCGGCGGCATGGTCTACAGCGACCCGCTGCCGTTCGCCGTCACCGCGAACCAGTACCTGCTGGTCTCCTACCAACTCTCCAACGCCGTCCCGTACTTGGTGCAGCACACGTACGCGGGCGGCTCCTACGAGTACATCACCGCGAACGGCAGCGGCGACCTGACGACCGGCACCAGCGCGACGCCGTTCACGACCACCGCCGCCGCGTACGGCAACTTCACGGACCTGGTGACCGGTCTGGACGTGCAGTCCGCGAACGTCCCCACCGAGGCGGTCCTCGGGGACCATCTGGTGGACCCGTTCCAGCCGAACACCACGCTGCCCAACTCCAACGGGTACCGGGTGGCCGACGGCCTGACCGCCGCCGAACCCACCACGGCCAGCCCCTACGGCGTGCTCGCCGAGGGCATCGAGGCCAACCAGCTGATGACCGACAACCCCGAGACGTACAGCGGCAATCCGGTCGGCGGGCCTTCGGTGCTCTCCCGGCTCGACCGCGACATCCTCGACCAGCCGGGGCTCTCCACGGTCGTCGTGGACGCCGGGCTCGAAGACCTGCTGGCCGGGTCCACCAGCGACGACCTCGACGCCGACGGCTACACCGCGCTCGTCCAGCAGCTCCAGGGCTGGGGCGTCAACGTCGTCCTCACCTCGCTCACCCCCTGCGAGGGCTTCGCCGGGGACGGCGCCACCCCGAACGACCCATGCACGTCCACCACCGACGACAACCGCACGGACGTCAACGCGTTCCTCGGCGGCATGAACCTCGGCAACCCCTGGGCCACGCCCGCCGTCTACTTCGCCGACTTCGACGCGGCCGTGGCCGTCACGGACGCGACGACCGGCGAGGAGAAGCTCGCGGCGACCGCCGACAGCGGCGACCACGTCAACCTGTCCGACCCCGCGTTCGGGGCGCTCACCACGGCGCTCCTCTCCCCCGTCGACACCTGGGGCCTCGACGACGGCGACTCCATGCCGGTCGCGACCGACACCGCCGCGACCGACACGCTCAACACCCTCAACGCGGCGGGCGCCAACCCGAACCTGGGCAACAACCCGCTCACCCTGACGGGCGGCGCGACCTGGGCCACGGACGCGACTCGGGGAACTGTGCTGAGCCTCGACGGCAGTTCGGGGTACGCGGTCAGCGCGAACCCCCAAGTCGTCGACACCAGCGGCAGTTTCACGCTCTCCGCGTGGGTGAGACTCGGCACCGCCGGCACGGCCGACCAGACCGTCCTGGCCGAAGAGGGCACCCAGACCTCGCCGTTCGCTCTCCAGTACAACCACTCCCACACCGGCAGTCCCGGCTGGGCTCTGGCGTTCACGAGCGCGGACGCCGCGAGTCCGACGACGACGTACACGTATGCGGCGAACGCGTCGGCGGGTGCCTGGACCCACCTGGTCGGGGTCTACAACTCCGCGACGAAGACAGCCCAGTTGTACGTCAACGGCACCCTCGCCGCTACGACGACCGGGGTGACCCCTTGGTCAGCAACTGGTGATCTCGTTCTCGGCCGAGGTCTACCCGGTGCCTGGTTCGGCGGTTCCGTCAGCGATGTACAGGCGTACGCCTACGCTCTGACGGCGAATCAGATCACCGCGCTGTACCAGAACATCCCCTGATACAGGGGGTGTTGAGGGTGGTCCGCCTGCGCGCGGGCCACCCTCTTTCAGCGTCAGCGGCGTACCCTCGGCATCCCCAGGCCGATCCACGTGATGATCTCCCGCTGGATCTCGTTGTTGCCGCCGCCGAAGGTGAAGATGACGGCGGAGCGGTAGCCGCGTTCCAGTTCGCCGTGGAGGACGGCGCCCGTCGAGCCCTCTTGGAGGGCGCCGGGGGCGCCGACGATTTCCAGGAGCCAGGCGTAGGCGTCGCGGCGGGCCTCGGAGCCGTAGACCTTGACGGCGGAGGCGTCCTGGGGGGTGAGGGTGTTGTTCTGGACGGCTTGGACCATCTGCCAGTTGAGGAGTTTCAGGGCGTCGAGCTTGATGTGGGTCTGGGCGAGGCGGCGGCGTACCCAGGGGAGGTCGAGGACGCGGCGGCCGTCGGCGAGCTTCGTCTCCCCGGCCCAGCGCTGGACGTCCGCGAGGGCGCGGATCGCCATCGTGCCGTGGGCCGCGAGGGTGACGCGCTCGTGGTTGAGCTGGTTCGTGATCAGGCGCCAGCCCTCGTTCTCGGCGCCGACCCGGTGGGTGACGGGGACGCGGACGTTCTCGTAGTAGCTCGCCGTGGTGTCGTGGGAGGCGAGCGTGCGGATGACCGTGCAGGAGTAGCCGGGGTCGGTGGTGGGGACCAGCAGCATCGTGATGCCCTTGTGGGGCGGGGCGTCCGGGTCGGTGCGGGTGGCTAGCCAGATCCAGTCCGCCGTGTCGCCGTTGGTCGTCCAGATCTTCTGGCCGTTCACGACGTACTCGTCCCCGTCCCGTACGGCCCGCGTCGTCAGCGCCGCGAGGTCGGTGCCCGCGCCCGGTTCGCTGTAGCCGATCGCGAAGTCGATCTCGCCGGAGAGGATGCGGGGGAGGAAGTACGCCTTCTGCTCGTCGGTGCCGTACCGCATGATCGTCGGGCCTACGGTGTTCAGCGCCATCAGCGGGAGCGGTACGCCCGCCTGCGCGGCCTCGTCGAAGAACACGAACTGTTCCACGGGGGTCAGGCCCCGGCCCCCGTACTCCTTCGGCCACCCGACACCGAGCCAGCCGTCCGCGCCCAGGCGGCGGATCGTCTCCCGGTAGAACCGTTTCGCGCCGACCGGATCGGCGTGCCGCGCGTACGCGTTGTCCGGCACCAGCTCCGCGAAGTACTCCCGCAACTCCGCGCGCAACCGCTGTTCTTCGGGGGTCTGGTCGAGGTGCACGGGGCCTCCTCCGGGGCGGGGGTCTTGAGGGCGCACACGGTAGAACGTGTTGCAGAAATAGGGAATGGCGGGCCGCGTTCTCGATCGGGACCGGGGGTCGTGTTGTCAGTGGCCGGCAGCACAATGGGGTCATGACTCACCGCCTGCTCCTCATCGCCCCCGCCATCTCCGCGTCCCTGCGGGCGGGGCGGTTCGACGACGGGGGGTCGGTGGACGCGGCGGGGGTGCGGGCGGCGCAGGACGCTGCGGGTGGGGTGCCTCTCGCCGAGCGGGTCCTGTGCTCGCAGAGTACGCGGTGCCGGGAGACTGCCGCCGGGCTCGGGCTCACG
>NZ_LIRL01000452.1 GCF_001419795.1 Streptomyces niveiscabiei | reverse complement strand
ACCCCGCTCTTCTTGAACCCCCCGAACGGCGCCTCCATGTTCCGCCCGACGGTGTTGACCCCCACGCCCCCGGCCCGCAGCCGCCGCGCGACGCGGAAGGCACGGGCGACGTCGCCGGACCAGACGTAGTCGATGAGCCCGTAGTCGGAGTCGTTGGCGAGGGCGATCGCCTCCTCCTCGTCGTCGAAGGGGAGGACGGCGACGACGGGCCCGAAGATCTCCTCGCGGACGGCCCGCATGTCGTTGGTGCAGTCGGCGAGGACGGTCGGCCCGAGATAGAAACCTCGCTCGGGAAGGTCGACGACCTTGCCCACCAAGGGCGTTGCTCCTTCCCGGACCGCCGACTCGACGTGCGCCCGCACCCGCTCCCGGTGCGCCGCGCTGATCACCGGCCCCATGACGGTCCCGGCCTCCCGGGGATCCCCCAGCGTCAACCGCCCGGCGTAGGCGACGAGTTGCTCAACCAGCCTGCCGTACACGCCCCGTTGGACCAGCACCCGTGTGGGCGCCGTACAGATCTGCCCGCTGTAGAAGGAGAACGTCGTCCCGATCCCGGCGACGGCGGAGCCCAGATCCGCGTCGTCGAAGACCAACGCCGCGCCCTTGCCGCCGAGTTCCATGAGCTGCCGCTTCATGCCCCGCCCGCACGCCTCGGCGATCCGCACGCCGACGGCGGTGGACCCGGTGAAGCTGACCATGTCGACGTCGCGGGACGAGACGGTCGCCTCGCCGACCTCGACTGCCTCTCCGGAGACCACGTTCACGACACCGGGCGGCACCCCGGCGGCTTCCAGGACCTCCGCCATCCGGTACACCGACAGCGGGTCCTGGGGCGCCGGTTTCACGACGACCGTGTTGCCCATGGCCAGCGCGGGCGCGATCTTCCCGGCCGGGTTGGCCCAGGGGTTGTTGTAGGAGGTGATGCAGGTGACGACGCCGACGGGCTGCCGTACGGCCAACGCCCCCATGACGGCGGCCTTTCCCATCGGCCCGGCCTCGTTGATCTGCGGGGCGATGGGCCACTCGGCGGGTTCGACGCGGGCGTACCGCCTGAACCGGGCGGCGGCGACGCCGAGTTGCATGGAGCGGACGGTCGCGGTGGTCGCCCCGGTCTCGGCGCGGGCCAGGTCGGTGAGTTCGGCGCGCCGGGCGAGGATCAGGTCGGCGGCGCGGGCGAGGACGGCGGCCCGCTCCTCGGGGCGCGTGCGCGACCAGCTCTCGAACGCCGAACTCGCCGCCGCACACGCGTCGTTCGCCTGCGCGGCGGACGCCTCGGGGGCGAGGCCGACGACGCCCTCGGTGGCGGGGTCGATCACCTCGTAGTGTCCGCCGTCCGGTTCCACCCACGCGCCGCCGACGAACAGCCGCTGTCCGTCGGTCACTTGGTGCTCACCGTCCGGGTGTCGGTCCCGGAGCGCAGCACCTTGCCGGGTACGGCGCCGGTCACGACGTCGTCGCGGATGGCCTCGACTCCGTTGACCCATACGGCTGTTATGCCGAGGGCTTTGGAGTCGAGCCGTGGGCTGTCGCCCGGCAGGTCGTGGACGAGGGTCGCCTTGCCGGCGTCGATGCGGTCGGGGTCGAAGAGGACGAGGTCCGCGTGGAACCCCCGCTCCACGCGCCCGCGTTGGCGCAGTCCGAAGAGTTGCGCGGGGTCGTCGGTGAGCATCTTCACCGCCTGCTCCAGCCCGACGAGTCTGCGCCCGCGCAGGCAGTCGCCGAGGAAGCGGGTCGTGTACGGCGCCCCGCACATGCGGTCGAGGTGCGCGCCCGCGTCGGAGCCGCCGAGGAGGACGTCCTCGTGCCGCCAGGTCTCGGCCCGCAGCGCCCAGGAGGCGGGGTCGTTGTCGCGCGGCATCGGCCAAAGGACCGTGCGCAGGCGGTCGTTGGAGCAGATCTCGACGAGGGTCGCGAAGGGGTCCTGGCCGCGTTCGGCGGCGATGTCGCGGACGACGCGCCCGGTGAGGCCCTCGTTCTCGGGGCTGTAGGTGTCGCCGATGACGTACCGCCCGAAGTCGGCGAGCCTGCGGAAGACGCCCGCCTCCTTGGACTGGGCGCGGCGCAGCATCTCGGCGCGTACGTCGGGGTCGGCGAGTTTCTCGATGCGTTCGGGGACGGGCAGTCCGAGGATGGGGCCCCAGCCGGGGATGAGGTTGAGCGCGCAGAACGTGCCGAGGGACATGTTCATCGGCGTGAGGATCGGCATGGTCAGCGCCACGACGCGGCCACCGGCCTTGCGGGCGCGCTCACTTGCGTGCAGTTGCCGGGGTACGCGTTCGGGTACCCCGGCGTCGACGGTGAGGACGTTCCAGTTGAGGGGGCGTCCGGCGGCGGCGGACATGTCGACGAGGAGGTCGATCTCGGCGTCGCTGAACTGGTCGAGGCAGCCGGCGACGATGGCTTCGATCTGGGTGCCCTCGTGTTCGCCGACCGCCTTGGACAGGGCGATGAGTTCGGCGGGCAGCGCGTGCCGGGAGGCGACCGGTCGGCCGTCCCCGTCGGAGTGGGTGGTGGACTGGGTGGTCGAGAAGCCCCAGGCTCCGGCGTCCATCGCGTCGTGCAACAGCCGGACGATCTCGGCGAGTTGCTCCTCGGTCGGCTGTCCGCCCACCGCGTCGGCGCCCATCACGTGCCGTCGCAGCGCGCAATGCCCCACCATGAAACCGGCGTTGACGGCGATCCGCCCTTCGAGGGCGTCGAGGTACTCGCCGAAGGAGTGCCAGCTCCAGGGCGCGCCCTCCTCCAGGGCGACCAGCGACATGCCCTCGACCTTGGACATCATCCGCCGTGTGTAGTCGGCGTCCTGGGGTCGCGCGGGGTTGAGAGGGGCGAGGGTGAAGCCGCAGTTCCCGGCGGCGACGGTGGTGACGCCGTGGTTGAGGGAGGGGGTGGCGTAGGGGTCCCAGAAGAGCTGGGCGTCGTAGTGGGTGTGCGGGTCGACGAAGCCGGGGCACAGGACGAGGCCGCTCGCGTCCTCAACTGTCCTGGATTCCTCGGTGACTTCACCGACGACGGCGATACGGCCGTCCCGGATCCCGACGTCGGCGACCCGCGCGGGGCCGCCGGAGCCGTCAACTACCGTGGCGCCCTTGATGACATGATCGAGCATCAGCTCTCACGCTCCCTGACGGAACCGTGTCGTCCGGTGCACGGGGTCCGTGTCGATCTTCGGGATGACGTGCTCGCCGATCAGCCGGATGGTCTGGAGCGTCTGCTCCTTGGGCACGCCCACCGGCAGTCCGAAGCTCAGCTGGTCGGCGCCGGCCTGCTCCCAGCGCTTGCACTGCCGCAGCACCTCGTCGGGGTCGCCGCAGATCAACAGCTCTTCCTCGATGAGGAGTTCGACGAACTCGGGGGTGTACTCGGGGAGCGTCTCGGGCCAGACCGGGAAGCCCTCGGGGCGCGGGAAGGTGTCGTGGTAGCGGAAGACGAGCGAGGGCAGGTAGTGCAGCCCGCCGCTGACCGCGACCTGGATCGCCTCGTCGTGGGTGGGCGCGCAGATCGCCGTGGTCGTCACCATCACGTTGTCGTTGACGAAGTCCCCGACCGGTTCGGCGTCGACGATCGCCGTCTTGTACTGCTCCAGCACCCATTCCATGTCGGAGACCTTCTGGATGCTGAACCCGAGGACGCCGAGACCCTTCCGGGCCGCCATGGCGTACGACGGGGGCGAGCCGGCCGCGTACCACATCGCCGGGTGGGACTTGCCGTACGGCTTCGGCAGCACCTTCCTCGGCGGCAACTGCCAGTGTTTTCCCTGGAATCCGACGTACTCGTCCTGGAGCCACATCTTCGGGAACTCCGCGATGGTCTCCTCCCACAGCTCCTTCGTGTGGTTCATGTCGGTGACGCCCGGCATGAATCCGAGGATCTCGTGGGAGCCGGCGCCGCGTCCGCTGCCGAACTCGAAGCGGTTGCCGGTGAGATGGTCGAGCATGGCGACCTTCTCGGCGACTTTCACCGGGTGGTTGACCGGCGCGAGGGGGTTGAAGATGCCCGAGCCGAGGTGGATGCGCTCGGTGGCGTGCGCGAGGTAGCCGAGGAACACCTCGTTGGCCGACAGGTGCGAGTACTCGTCGAGGAAGTGGTGCTCCGACGCCCAGGCGTACTTGAACCCCGACCGGTCCGCCTCGATGACGTACTCGGTCTCCTCCAGCAGCGCCTTGTGCTCCGCGAGCGGGTCGTCCTCGCCCCGCTTGCCGACGTATCCCTGTACAAAGAGCCCGAATTCCAAGGAGGTTCACCGCCCCAAGACTGTTTCTGACGGACCGTCAGCCAATGAACTGCCGCCGACTCTGGCACCGCCCCCCCGTAAGCGTCAATAGCTGATGAGCCGTCAGATGACCGAGACCCCCGCCAGCCACCCCCCGTCGATCACGAACGGCTGTCCCGTGATGTACGACGAGTCCGCCGACGTCAGGAACAGGGCGAGGCGGGCGACCTCCTCGGGACGTCCGATGCGCCCCAGCGGAACGAGCTTGCGGTACAGCGCGTCCAGCGCCTTCGACGTCTCCTCGGGGTCCGAACTCGGATCCAGGAGCGAGGGGTTGGACATGGCCGTGTCGATCGCGCCGGGGCAGATCGCGTTGACGCGTATGCCGCGGGGCGCCAGCTCCAGGGCGGCCACGCGGGTCAGACCGAGGATCGCGTGCTTGCTCGCGGCGTACGCGCCGACCGCCGCCATGCCCGTGATCGCCGTGTACGAGGCGGTGTTGACGATCGTGCCGCCGTCCGCGAGCTCGGGGGCGGCCGTCTTGACGCCCAGGAAGCAGCCGACCTGGTTGACCCGCACGACCTGCATGAACTCGTCGAGCGGCGTGTCCGTGAGGGCGTTGAAGCGCAGGATGCCGGCGTTGTTGACGAGCCCGTCGAGGCGGCCGTACGCCTCCTTGGCCGCGTCGACCGCCGCACGCCAGGAGTCCTCCTCACGGACGTCCAAGTGCACGTACAGGCAGTCGAGTTCGGCGGCGAGCGCCTCACCCTGTTCGTCGAGGACGTCGGCCACGACGACCCGCGCGCCCTCGGCCGCGAAGAGCCGCGCCTCCTGCTCGCCCTGCCCTCGGGCGGCGCCCGTGACGATCACGACCCGGCCGTCCAGCTTGCCTGTGCTGTCCATGGGACCCCCTCGGCATCGGTGGAGCCAGCATCGTAGCGCCGTACCTGATGAGTCGTCAGATACCTGCACAGGCATTGCGTGAGCAATGTCACAAGACCGCGAGCCGGGATATTTGACCCTGTCGGCACCCGCCCCGAGCCCCCAATAATCCAGACCGCGGCAGACAAAGAAGTCTTCAAGGGAGGAACAAGGGATGGCCAAGAGAAAGCTCCGGAACAAGAAGGTCCGATACGTCGCGATAGGCGCCGCGCTGGCGACCGGAGGCGCCATCATCACCCTCCTCCCCTCGGCGAACGCGGCCGACGAGCAGAAGACGCCGGAGCAGATCATGACGATGTGCGAGCGCTCGGCGGTCCTCAACGGCAAACAGCGTTCCGTGAGCGACTTCAACGGGGGCTTCGCCGACGGGTTCCAGGCCGACAACTGTGATTTCGTCGAGACGAACTTCGAGACCTTCGACGGCCCCACCGAGAAGGCGTCGATCGACTTCCCGAACTGCGAGCCGGGCGCCACGGAACCGGCCAAGGTGAAGGTCGGCTGGACGGCGACGGTGGCCCAGGGAGAAGGCAAGTACACCGTGACCCAGCAGGGCGGCGGCGGTGGTCTTTTCGGCGCCATCAGCGGCTCGTGGGTGAAGCACAAGGGCACCCTGGACATGACCGTGGATTCGGCGACCGCCAGTGACACGGAAGAGCGCGAGGTGCCGGTCGGCAAGGTGCTGCACATGGAATTCACGCCGAAGATGCAGCGCATGACCGGCGAATGGCGCGTACGGATCGACGCGCGCTCGGCGACGACCGTCACGAACGCCACTCCCGAGAAGAACTTCGTCGCCCCGGACATCGTCGAGGGCCCGCACATGCTGCCGGGCGCGGCCGGGGCACCGGGCGTCGTCGACGGCGTGTCCAAGGCCGTCCTCGAAGACTGCTGAACCCTCCCCACCAGCCATTACACCCCCTGGAGACTGTCATGGGCACCCGCACCAGAAAGCACCGCAGCCGCAAGAAGCGCATCACCCTGGCCCTCGCCCCGGTGGCCGCGCTCGCCGTCGCGATCCCGCTGATGAACTCCGCCGGCGCGGCCACGCCGAACGAGGTATCGGCCGACTGCGCGGCGGATTCCGACAAGCTGGAGAACTGCGAATTCGTCGACGTGCAGTTCAAGGCGAACAGCCTCGGCCCGAATCAGCGGGTCTCCCCCGTGACGAACAACTGCGGGAACACCACGGCGGCCTCGAAGGAATTCGCGGTCAGCACCTCGGTGACCCGCAGCATCGAACTGGAGGACGGCTTCACCGTGGAGGGCGGCACGAAACTCGCGAGTTCCGTCTTCGAGGTCGGCGTCCAGTTCAGCACCTCGGAGATCAACATCACCCGGGACGAGAAGACGACGGGCCTGAGTTTCGAGCGCAGCGACACCGTCCAGCCCGACAGCATCGCCTTCTTCATGTGGTCCGCGAAGCGCACGGACGTGAGCGGATTCCTGCGCGCCACCTACAAGGATGCCCAGGACGGACAGAAGGTCTTCTTCTCCCCGAGTGAAGGCGCCACGTCCGTGCACGTCTTCTATCCGCAGATCCTGAAGAACGGAACTCCGGACGGCCGCCTGTGGCTGCGGAACGTGAAGTGCGGAACGCCTCAGGCGAACGGCATCCTGAACTCCGAGAACAGCATTCGGGTGGAGCCGGGTCTCGACGAGGGCGGCACCAATGTGACGGACGTGGAAATCCCGGTGGCCGAGATCAGCCAGTCCTGAAGTCGATCGTTTTCAGGTGCGAAGCACGGGCGTGGCCCCCAGCCAGCGCAGGACCGCGTCCGTGCTCCCGCGGGCGTCGAGCTTCGCGTAGATGTTGCTGAGGTTGTTGCGCACGGTCTTCTCGCTGAGCCGCAGCCGCAGTCCGATCTCCTGGGCGCCGAGCCCGGTCGAGAGCAGTTCCATGATCTGCCGTTCGCGCGGCGAGAGAAGGGCCCGCAGGCGCTCCACCGCATCCCCTCCGGCGGGCGCCTCGCGGGCCCCCTCGCGCAGCGCGGCGCTGGCCGCCGGGGACAGGTAGGTGTGGCCGACTGTGGCCGCCATCACGGCCGAGGAGAGCATGCAGGTGCAGTAGTCGCCGTCGACGAGGTAGCCGGCGCCGCCCCGAAAAACCTCGACGACCGTCTCGACGTCCCGCCGCCCGCTGACGACGATCACCGGCACCCCGCGCCCGGCGAGGGCACCGGTCAACTCCGGGAGCGCGTGGGCGGGTTCGACACAGCTCAGCAGGACGACGTCCAGCGGGGTGTCCGCTAGCTTCGGGTAGGGCGGGGCGACCTGCCAGACCCGGCCCACGTACGAGTCGTCCGGCGCGGGCCAGTCGGAGTGCGGCCAGTGGGTGCCTTCAGCGCAGGCCAGAGCTACAGAGAGCCTTTCGGAGGATCTCACTGCGGGGGGTCCTTCCGCCGGAACAGCGACGTCCGTACGTTCGTACATACGCGGTCCGGCAGGGACATGTTCAAAGATTCAAGAGAGGTGCCTCACAGACCCCAGCAGAGGGGCTACTTCGGCACCGAACTTCCTTATCTGATCGGCTAGTTCGCCAACAGAGCGGCTTCTGAACCTGACTTGGATCTGGCCCACTCCCCACTGCCCGTACGCGTTCAGGGAGTCGGCCAGTTCCACGGGGCTCCCGGTGAGCGTACGGCGGCCGACGTCCCAGTCCGGCGTCCCGACGTACAGCGGCTCGGCGATGGCTCCGACGATGAACTCGCCCATGTCGCCGCGCAGTTGCCGGATCGCCTCGATCTGTCCGGGCAGCCGGTCGCGCGGGTCGCCCTGCGGCAGCCAGCCGTCGCCCTTGAGGGCGGCCCGGCGGATCGCGGCGGGCGAGGACCCGCCGACCCAGACCGGCACGCGCGGCTGGGCCGGGCGAGGGCGCTGGCCGAGGTCGTCGTAGTCGTACAACGTGCCGTGGTGGCCGGTGAATTCGTCCGGCCCGAGCGCTGTCCGCAGAGCGTCGAGGGTCTCGTCGAGTACGGCGCCGCGCCGGGCGAAGTCGACGCCGAGCGCCTCGAACTCCTCCTGGACGTGGCCCGCGCCGACGCCGAGGATCAGCCGGCCGCCGGAGAGGTGGTCGAGGGTGGCGTACTGCTTGGCGGTGAGCAGGGGGTGCCGCAGACCGGCGATCGCGACGTGGCTGAGGAGCCGGACGCGGGTCGTGACGGCGGCGAGGTGGGCGAGGGTCGCGACGGGGTCGTACCAGACCGTGCCCATCGCGTCCGCGAGGCGGCGCGGGATGGCGACGTGGTCGCAGCAGGCGACGTACGCGAACCCCGCCTCGTCGGCGGCGCGGGCGACCTCCACCAACTCCCGTGGCCCTGCATTGAGTTCCCAGGGTTCGACGTAGATGCGGCTCTGCGACTGGACGGGGAGCTGGATGCCGTAGGCGAGGCGGCCGGTCATCTCGGGCCCGGCCACAGGCCGTTGTCGGTCAGGCCGAGCAGTTCGATGGCGTTGCGGCGGACGATGCGGTCCACCACGTCGGCGTCGAGGTGGCCCATCTGGGACTCGCCGACCTCCCTGGACTTCGGCCAAGTGGAGTCGGAGTGGGGGTAGTCGGTCTCGTAGAGGACGTTGCCGACGCCGATCGCGTCGAGGTTGCGCAGGCCGAACGCGTCGTCGAAGAAGCAGCCGTAGACGTGCTCGGCGAAGAGTTCGGACGGCGGGCGGTGGACCTTGTCGGCGACGCCGCCCCAGCCCCGGTTCTCCTCCCAGACGACGTCGGCGCGCTCCAGGATGTAGGGGATCCAGCCGATCTGGCCCTCGGCGTACATGACTTTGAGGTTCGGGAAGCGTTCGAACTTGCCGCTCATCAGCCAATCGACCATGGAGAAGCAGCAGTTGGCGAAGGTGATGGTCGAACCGACCGCCGGGGGCGCGTCCTTGGAGGTGGACGGCATCCGGCTGCTGGAGCCGATGTGCATGGCGATGACGGTGCCCGTCTCGTCGCAGGCGGCGAGGAAGGGGTCCCAGGCGTCGGAGTGCACGGACGGCAGGCCGAGGTGGGGCGGGATCTCGGAGAACGCGACGGCGCGCACCCCGCGCGCGGCGTTGCGGCGGACCTCGGCGGCGGCCAACTCGGCGTCCCACAACGGGATCAGGGTGAGCGGGATCAGCCGGCCGCGCGCCTGCGGGCCGCACCACTCCTCCACCATCCAGTCGTTGTACGCCCGCACGCACAGCAGGCCGAGTTCGTGGTCGCTCGCCTCGGTGAAGGTCTGCCCGCAGAAGCGCGGGAACGTGGGGAAGCAGACCGCCGACTGGACGTGGTTGACGTCCATGTCGTCGAGGCGCGCGGGGACGTCGTACGAGCCCGGCCGCATCTGTTCGTAGGTGATGACCTCCAGCCGGATCTCGTCGCGGCTGAACCCGACGGCCGTGTCGAGGCGGGTCAGCGGGCGCTGGAGGTCCTCGAAGAGCCACCAGTCGCCGAGCGGTCCTTCGTCGCCCTTCTCGCCCATCACGGGCTTGAACCGCCCGCCCAGGAAGGTCATTTCCTTCAGGGGCGCCCGGACGACGCGCGGGCCGGTGTCGAGGAACTTCTTCGGGAGGCGGTCCTGCCAGACGCGCGCGGGTTCGACGGTGTGGTCGTCGACGGAGATGATCAGCGGGAACTCTGTCGTGTTCTCCATGTCGGCCACGGTAGCGCCGATCTGACGGGTCGTCAGCTCTCGTAGCGGCAAAGGGCATTCCCTCGGCCGCGG
>NZ_LIRL01000451.1 GCF_001419795.1 Streptomyces niveiscabiei | reverse complement strand
CCACAACACCCCCCACCGCACGGAGTTCACCACCTCCCGCGCCCGCAGCGGCCTCCTCACGGTGACCTTGGGACCGTCGGGCGGTGATACTCGTGATACCTCCGGGGCAGCCGCCGCCGGTGATACTCGTAGTACCTCGGAGGGAGCCCGCACCTACGGCGTGGGCCAGATCGTCACCGCTCACCTCAGCCACCCCGTACCCCCCGAGAGCCGCGCCCTCCTGGAGAGCCACCTCAAGGTCACCGCGACTCCGGCCGCCGCCCCCGGCGCCTGGCACTGGCTGGACCCGACCACCCTGCACTACCGCCCCCGCACCTACTGGCCCGCCCGGGCCGACATCAGCGTCACCGCCGACGACCTCGCCGGACTACGCCTCACGGACCACCTGCGCGTAGCCCCCGTAGTACCCCTGAGGTTCTCCACCGGCCCCCGGGTGGAGGCCGTCATCGACGCCTCCGCCCACCGGATGAGCGTCCTGCGCGACGGTACGACCCTCAGGGTCATCCCCGTCACGACCGGCAAGGAGGGCTACCGCACCCGCGCCGGCATCAAGGTCGTCCTCGACAAGCAGGCCGTCCTCAGGATGCGCAGCACGACCATCGGCATCCCCTCCGACACCGACGAGGCGTACGACCTGCCGGTCCGGCACGCGATCCGCCTCACCCGCAGCGGCGAGTACCTCCACGCGGCCCCCTGGGCGGCCTCGTCGTTCGGGCGCCGGGACGTCAGCCACGGCTGCGTCGGGATGAGCGAGAAGGACGCCGCGTGGCTGTTCCTGATCCTCGGCGAGGGCGACATCACCCGGACCGTGCACACGCGCGGCCAGGAGATGACGCCGTTCTCCAACGGCGTGGGCGACTGGAACATGCCGTGGCGCGCATGGGTCAACGGCAGTGCCCTGAAAGGGAGTAGCACCGTACGGCCCGCCGAGGAGCGCCTGCGCCCCTCCGCCTCGTGACACGGAAGCGCGGCGTCCAAACTCTCAACTCCGTGATCCTCACGGGTTCTTGACGGATTCCTGACGGCAGTCGGAACCAACACCCCCGAAAACACTGCCGAGAACCGGCAATGCGCGACGTTCCAGGCCACGGGCACGATGACGGCACCAACCCAACGGCCGAAGGACGTACTCCATGGATGTCGTCGTCGTGCTGGCAGCCGTCGGCCTGATCCTGCTGCTGCTCGCGCTCTTCCTGGTCTCCCGGCTCTTCCGCAAGGTCGAGCAGGGCAAGGCGCTCATCGTGTCCAAGATGCGCAAGGTGGACGTGACGTTCACCGGGCAGATCGTGCTGCCGGTCCTGCACAAGGCCGAGACGATGGACATCTCGGTGAAGGCGATCGAGATCACCCGCGCGGGCAAGGAAGGGCTGATCTGCAAGGACAACATCCGCGCCGACATCCGCATCTCGTTCTTCGTCAAGGTCAACAAGACGGTCGAGGACGTCGTCAAGGTCGCGCAGGCGGTCGGCACGGCCCGCGCCAGCGACCAGAAGACCCTCCAGGAACTCTTCCACGCGAAGTTCTCCGAGGCGCTCAAGACCGTAGGAAAACAACTGGACTTCACCGATCTCTACACCAAGCGCGAGGAGTTGAGGTACCGGATCATCGAGGTCATCGGCGTCGACCTCAACGGCTACCACCTGGAGGACGCGGCGATCGACTACCTGGAGCAGACGCCGCTCACCCAGCTCGACCCCGCCAACGTCCTTGACGCGCAAGGCATTCGGAAGATCACCGAGCTCACCGCCACCGAGCACGTCCGCACCAACGAGGCCCAGCGCACCGAGGAGAAGGAGATCACGCGCCAGAACGTCGACGCGCGCGAGGCGATCCTCGAACTCGAACGCCGCCAGGCCGACGCGGAGATCAAACAGCGCCGCGAGATCGAGACCAGCCGGGCGCGCGAGGAGGCCGAGACCGCGCGGGTCGTCGAGGAGGAACGCCTGCGCTCCCAGGGCGCGTTCCTGCGCACCGAGGAACAACTCGGCGTCCAGCGCGAGAACCAGGCCCGCGAGGTCGCCGTCGCCGCGAAGAACCGCGAGCGGGTCATCGCCGTCGAGAACGAACGCATCGAGAAGGACCGGCTGTTGGAGGTCATCGCGCGCGAGCGGGAGACCCAGCTGACGCGGATCGCCGCCGACAAGGAGGTCGAGGCGGAACGCCGGGAGATCGCCGAGGTCGTGCGCGAACGCGTCGCCGTGGACCGCACGGTCGCCGAACAGGAAGAAGCCATCAAGAAGTTGAGGGCCGTCGAGGAGGCCGAGCGGGACCGCCAGGCCGTCGTCATCGCCGCGGAGGCCCAGGCTCAGGAGAAGCTCGTCAAGGACATCAAGGCCGCGGAAGCCGCCGAGGTCGCGGCAGTTCACCGCGCCGCCGAGGAACTCACCCTCGCCGAGGCCCGGTTGAAGAGCGCCGACCTCGACGCACGCGCCAAACTGCGGCTCGCGGAGGGCATCCAGGCCGAGGCCGCCGCCGAAGGACTCGCCGCCGTGCAGGTGCGCGACAAGGAGGCCGAGGTCATCGAGAAGGCCGGCCGCGCCGAGGCCGAAGCGGCGGCGGCGAGGCTGCGCGCCGAGGCCGAGG
>NZ_LIRL01000450.1 GCF_001419795.1 Streptomyces niveiscabiei | reverse complement strand
GCAGCCGCCGCGCCAGATCCGTGCGACGGCGGCGAGGTCGATGTCCCAGCCGTACTCCTTGGCGGCGTCCTGGATCATCGACCAGCCCTGGTCGTAGGCGATCACCTTCGAGGCGTACAGGGCGTTCTCGACCTGCGAGGCGAACCGCGCCGCCTCCGTCCGCGACAGCGGCGGGGTCGTGCCGCCGGGCAGCCCCCGGTACGCCGCGCGCAGCGCGCTCTGTCCCGACGCGGCCCGCGCGAACGTCGCCTGCGCGATCGCCGTCACCGGCGAGGCCAGGTCCAGCGCGGTCTGCACGGTCCACCGCCCGGTGCCCTTCTGCCCGGCCCGGTCCACGACCACGTCCACGAACGGCCCGCCGGTCAACGCGTCGGTGTGGCCCAGGACTTCGGCCGTGATCTCGATCAGGTACGAGCCCAGCCGCCCCTGGTTCCACTCCCGGAAGATGCCCGCGATCTCCGCCGGACCGTACCCGCCGACCTGCCGCAACAGGTCGTACGCCTCCGCGATGAGCTGCATGTCCGCGTACTCGATGCCGTTGTGCACCATCTTCACGAAGTGCCCCGCGCCGTCCGCCCCGATGTGCGTCGCACACGGCTCCCCGTCGACCTTCGCACTGATCGCCTCGAACATCGGCCCCAGCACCGCGTACGACTCCGCCGACCCGCCCGGCATGATCGACGGCCCGTGCAGCGCACCCTCTTCCCCTCCGGACACGCCAACTCCCACGAAGTGGATGCCCTGTTCACGCAGCGCGGCTTCCCGGCGCCGGGTGTCCGCGAAGTGTGCGTTGCCCCCGTCGATGATCATGTCGCCCGGCTCCAGCAGCGGCGCGAACTCCCCGATCACCGCGTCCGTCGCCTCCCCCGCCTGCACCATCAGCATCAGCCGCCGAGGCCGCTCCAACGCCGCCACGAACTCCTCGGCGCTCTCGGCGGCGACGAACTCCCCCTCGTGGCCGAACTCTTCGATCAGCGCACGGGTCCGCCCCGCGCTCCGGTTGTGGACCGCGACCGTGTACCCGTGCCGCGCGAAATTACGCGCCAGGTTGCGGCCCATGACCCCGAGGCCGGTGACGCCGATCGATGCGGATGCGCTCATGTGTGGTACCTGTCCCCTGCGTGGAGGTGAGTCCGTCACCGTCAAGTACGCACGTGGCGCGGCTCTTTCTCGACAGAGGGCCCGTTGCGCACCACGGCGGTGGTCCGCCCTCCCCGCCAAGGGAGCGCGGACCACCGCTTTTTGGGGCAGGGAAGGCTAGCCGGTGACGGCCTTGAGCAGGACGTGCACGTCGTGGCCCTTGTGCCAGCCCGTGTCGACCAGCGGGCTGTGCTTGCTCTCGTCGCCCCAGCCGTAGTAGCGCTCCCAGCTCTGGCGCCACGAGCCGTTCACGTTGGAACCCGTCGCCGTGTATGCCTGGGCGATCTTGCCGTCGTGCTTGTTGTCCCACAGGTACAGCTGCGCCTTCGTCTGCGTGTTGGAGCCGCTGTAGCGGTCGCACTCGCGGTACTGGAGCCCCACGGCGTTGTGCGACACCTGGATGCTCCGCCACTCGGTGCAGGCGCCCTCGGCGGAGGCCGACGGTGCGAGCGCGAGCCCGAGGCCACCGACACTCAGGAGGGCTGCCAGGCCTGCCGTGGTGAGCCGCGTACGTGTGTTCATGATCCGGGTGTTCCCTTCGGTGTGCGTCGAGGGGGCGGCGCGGGGTCGATCGCTCCGCCCGGCGTGCACCACCGAGATTGCTGGCCGTTTCAGAGCCGGTCCAGCGAAGTCCGCCCCCCTGGGACACCATGGGACGTCCAGGGCTCTGAGCTGCGAGAACATCCGACAGAACGAGGCACGGCTGGGACGTCCTCGCGGGCTCCCGCAGGGTCAGTACATGTTCTCGACCTTGAGGTCGGGCCCGACGACGAGGTTCACCACCCCGGCCGACGCCTCCGCGGACGCCGTCGCCGTCACCTTCCCGCCGAGCCGCGCGGCGACGGCGCGCGCGCCCGTGTCGTCCGCGCCCTGGGCGTACTGGACGGCCGACGTGGTGACGTTCGAGGGCGCGTTGCCGGTGGAGACGACCGTGAAACCGTTCACCCGGAGCTTCTCCGCGACGGCGGCGGCACGCCCGGGCACGCCGGTGCCGTTGAGGACGCGGACCTTCACCGACGACGCGTACACGAGGTTCTTCGTCTTCGCGGCCAGCGCGTCCTTCGTCGTTTCCTGGTCCTTGGCCAGCGCGGTGAACAGGTCGGCGGCCTGCGGGTATTGCCAGGCCACGTTGGCCTTGTCGGTCGGAACGTCCGCCTCGCGCGGGTAGTTGGGGACGGTGAGGAAGGCGAGCCGGTCGCTGGGGATGCCCTTCAGCTCGGACGCGAGCGAGTACAGCTGCTTGATGCCGGCCATCCCCGGGTCCGCGGTCAGGGATTTCGTCGCCGAGTTGAGGAAGCCGTACATCGAATCCGGGCTCGTCAGCTTGGACTTGGCCTTCTTCGCGAGCGCGTCCATGAACTCCTGCTGGCGGCCGATGCGTCCGATGTCGGAGTTGTTGCCGATGCCGTAGCGCGCGCGGACGTAGCCGAGGGACGTCTCGCCGTCGATGGTCTGGCAGCCCGCCGGAAGCTTCAACTTGGCCTTGGGGGAGTCGATCGCGGTCTCCGGGCACACCTCTATGCCGTCCAGCGCGTTGACCATGCCCTTGAAGCCGGAGAAGTCGATGGACATGAAGTGGTCGATGCGCAGACCGGTGTTCTCCTCGACGGTCTTTATCGAGCAGGCCGCCGCACTCGCGACCTCACCGCTCGTGCCGCCGAGCGCGAACGCCTCGTTGATCTTGAAGTGGTGTTCCTTCGACTTGGTCCCATCTCCCTTGTCGCAGGCGGGAATGCGCACCCACGAGTCGCGCGGGAACGACAGGACCGACGCCCACTTGCGGTCGGCGGGGATGTGCAGGACGAGCAGCGTGTCCGACTGCATCGTCGTCAGGTCCTTGCCGTACTGGGCGTTGGCGCCGTCGCGGCTGTCCGAACCGACGATCATGATGTTCTTCGAACCCGGGCTGAGGTTCTCGGGCCGGTCGCCGCCGAGTTTGTCGTCGACGTCCGCGGAGGTGATGTTGCCGTTCAACTGCTGGTAGATCCAGGTCCCGGCCCCCGCGACCCCCAGCACGCCGACGCACAGGACACCGGCGCTCCAGGCCAGCACCCGCCCACGCCGGGTCAGGCGGACATCCGCCTTGCGCTTTCCCACGCCGTTCCTCCGCTCCCCCATGCTCGTATCGAGGCTCCGCCTCCACCTGGCACGGACACCCCACACACAACAGACGACCCAGCCATCAGGTTCCGTTGCCCATCGGATGACCAATTCTTTTCCAGTACGTCCGAAACGGCCCGTCCCGTTCATCTCACCGGACTCTTACGATGATCGACTGTCGGCCAATACTGATCAACAGGGGGACCAGATGAACTCAGAACGTTTCAGACGATTCGGTACGTACGGCGCCGTCGCCGCGTCGCTCGTGCTCGCCGCGTCGGCGGTCGCACCGGCCCAAGCGGACGAGCAGACCGACCAGTTGTGGATCAACGCCCCGACGGACCGGCCGGTGACCGTCGCACCCGCCTCGGGGGAGGCGCAGACCCAGACGATCCCGGTGGGTCTGTACCACGACAACGACAACTTCACCGTGAGTGACGGCAAGTTGACCGTGGACGTCTCCGGACTCGCCGGTGTGGCCGAGGTGTTGTGGCCGTCGAACTGCGTGCCGAGCGGCACGACCGCGGTGTGCGACGCGGGGGACGTACCGATCCTGCGCGCCGGGTTCGTACCCCAAGTGACCTTGCAGGTAAGGGCGTTGGCGGGCACTGCGGCCGGTGCCGCCGGGCGGATCACGTACGCCGCCGAGGCGACCGGGGGACCCGACGGGAAGCTCGTCGCGCCCCTCGACTCCTTCGAGACGAACGTCACCGTCGGCACCGGGCCCGACCTGGTCGCCTCAACCCCCGTCGAGCTGGACGGAGTTCAGCCGGGGACGACGCTCGACGTGCCGTTCACCGTCACCAACAACGGTGACCAGGCCGCCAACGGGTTCGCCGTCCAGATGTGGACGTCGTACGGGCTCGACCTCGCGACGGCGTACCCGCAGTGCTCCTCCGAGGACATCGACGGCTTCCTCGTCCACTACACCTGCGCGTTCGACACCGTCGTGCGGCCCGGGGAGACCGTCGGGCTGCCGCAGCCGCTGAAGGCCACGGTCGCGGCGCACGCCCTGAAGGAGCGGTTCGACTTCTCGGTGGACCCGGTGGGCGGACAGACCGATCTCCAGCCCGGCGACAACGGCACGTCGTGGCGGGTCGACGCGGTCAACACGGCCGACTTCGCGGTGTCCGGCACCTACCCGGGCGGTTCCGTCGGCGAGACGGTCGAGCTGACCGCCGGGCTCACCGACAACGGTCCGGCCTGGGTCGCGAACATCTCCTCCGGTGACCCGGTCGCCGTGCTCGACGTCACGCTGCCCGCCGGGACCAGCGCGGTGAGCGTGCCCGACAACTGCCGCCCCCGGGGCGCCGGTTACGCCTGCGAGCTGGGGATGCTCATCAAGCCGGGGCAGAGCGCCGGGTTCCCGTTCACGGTCCGCGTCGACAGTGTCGTACCGGACGCGAAGGGGAAGGTGTCGGCGCGGCCGTCCTTCGGTACCGGGTTCTCGTTCGACCCCGACTCCTCGAACAACTCGGCCGAGTTCTAAGACAGTTGGGGCTATAAAAACAGTTGGGGCACCCTGGGGGGTTCAGGGTGCCCCAACTGGTCTGCTGTTACGGCGCGTTGATCAGGTCGACCGGCGGGACGCTGACCGTACGGGCGCCCTCCTTGCCGCCGAGCGTCACCTTGCGCAGCGAGACGTTGTTCTTGAGGTTCGTCTCCTGGAGGCGGTGGGCCGGGTTCGCCATGACCTCGATGTAGTACGTGCCGTTCGGCAGGCCCGTGATATCGAAGGACTGGCCCGGACGGTACTGGGTGTACGTGTCACCGGAGCCGACGTCCAGCACCTCGCGCACGGAGATGGAGTTGCGCTGTCCACAGGCCGTGGACAAGTCCGTGTTGTACGGGTGCCAGTTGGCGTTCTTCACCGTGTAGTCGATGGCGTCCGTGTTGGCGAGGCAGAACGCCTCCTTGCCGCTGCGGACCTCCTTCGTGCGGTCCTCGCTCAGCAGCCGGTAGCTCGCGAAGTCCGTGAAGTGCCAGTGCTCGTGGCCGATGCGCGGGTCCCACTCCATCGTGCCGGCCGGGGTGTAGCCGACCTGCTTGCCCTTCGCGTCGTAGAAGTACTGGTAGGAGTCCATGAGTTCGGCGCCCGGCTTGCGGAAGCCGTCCACGACGAGCGGGGCCGGACCGGCGTTCCACACGTTCGCGCTGAACGCGAGGTAGTCCTTGCCGGGTACGTCGCCGTCCTCGCCGTCCGTGATGGAGATGTCCCACGCCGGGAGTGAACGCAGGTCCGGCTTGGGGACGTTGGCGGGGACGCCCGCCTTGCCGGTCGGCTTGGCCGCGTTCGCCTTCAGCGCGGGGGCGATGCGCGAGCCGTCCGTGTGGCCCTTGCCGTCGCCCAAGTGGTGGGCCTGGCCCCGGGCTTCGAGCGCGTGGGACAGCGCGGGCGGGGTCGGGGCGTCGGCGCCGCGCGGGCCGTAGTGGTGGTTCGCGCCCTCCGTCGTACCCGTCGCCGTGTGGCCGGTGTGCTGGGAGCGCAGGCCCTCGCCGCCCTCGTCCTTGATCTCACGGACCGTCACCTTCACGGTCGCCGTGTCGTTCGGGATGCCGAAGAGGTCGCGGTACTTCTTCGCGACGGTCGCCTTCGCCGTGTACTCGCCCGCCGGGAGGTCGACCGGCCTGTCGTAGTCCACGGCCGAGGTGTTGGCCGCCCAGCCCTTCTCCACGCCCCAGACGGAGCCCAGCGTGAACGGGTTGCCGGGGCAGCTCTGCGGGTAGTGCGAGGTCGCCGGGGCGTCCGGGCGGAGCCGTCCCGACGCGTTGTTCGGGCAGAACGTCCCCTTGCTGCTGGTGACTTCCTTGCCCGCGGCGTCCTTCACGGACACCTCGATGAAGCCCGGCAGCCCCGTGAAGTCCTTGACGAGGCCCGCCGGGAGGGTCTTCGTCGTCACCTTCTTGCCGTCCCGCAACACCTGCTGGGCGACGATCTGGTCCTTGTACGACTTGCGGGTCACCTTGAATTCGAGGGGCGCGTTGTCGACGGTGAGGTACGTCCCGAGGTCGAGGTAGACCCCCTGTTCCCCCTCGTACTTGTCGAGTACGACGGACGCCGACGCGGCGACGAGCTTGAGCTGAGGCTGGCCCGGCTTCGCGGCGGGCGCCGCACCCGCCCCCGGCGCGGTCGCCGCGACAGCGGCCACCACCGTGAGCGCGGCCCCCGCGGCCAACGCCGCGCGCTTCTTCAGTTGCTTGCGGTCTTGCTGACTGGTCATCGGTTCCTCGTCTGTTCCTAGCCTGCGAGCGCCTGGTCATGGACGCCCGGACCGAACAACCCCCATCCCGAAACCCCACCCCACGTACCACTGCGACGCGTCCCCACGCGCCCCTGGGATCGGCCCCGGTCTGTGAGCACCCTGTGAGACAGGCTTTCTCCGCCCCCGGTTGCCTCGCCCCCCAAGAAGGTCAAAAACTCAACTCAACGATCACCAAAGGAGGTTGTCCGAACAGTCAAGGTTCAACCGGCGAACACCCTGATCACCGACCCGGCCGCCGCACATCCCTCGCCGTCATACCCTCGTACCCCCGAGCTACCGGGTGCGTCTGTGCCGGGTGTTCTCATGTCTGCATGAACATGGCTGGAAAGGTAGACCGTGGGGACTACGGCATCGGCGTAACTCCCTGGGACGACGAGGCGTGGCGGGCCGAGGTCGTGGGGTGGGTGCGGGGGGTACTGGGGAGGGACGCGGCCGTAGGAGACGTACGGCTGCGGCCCTGGTCCGTGCTCGTGCGGTTCGGGGAGCTGTGGTT
>NZ_LIRL01000045.1 GCF_001419795.1 Streptomyces niveiscabiei | reverse complement strand
GTGGGGGGTGGCCCGGGGTGGTCTGGGGTGTCACTCGAAAGTGGACTGTTCGTCCAGAGTCTGGATGTGTAGTCTAAAGGGTAGAGATGAGGGAGGCGGGCGATGGGAAGCGGCAGGGATGCCGAGCGGGACGCGATCCTCGCGGCGCTGCGGCCGGTGGTGGACGGGCTCGTGGCGACGTTCGGGCCGGTGTGCGAGGTGGTGCTGCACGACTACCGGCGGCCCGAGCACTCGGTCGTGGCCGTCGCCGGTTCGGTGACCGGGCGCGTGGTGGGGGCCGCGATGAGCGAGATCGGGCTGCGGGTGCTCGCCGGGGGCGACGAGGCGTCGGACGACCTGAACTACGTGACGCGCACGGTCGGGGGGAAGCTGGTGAAGTCGTCCACGATGGTGCTGCGGGACTCGGGGGGCACGGTCTTCGGCGCGCTGTGCGTGAACGTGGACATCACCGAGGTCGCCAAGGTGCAGAACCTGCTCGGCGCGCTCGCCGGACCGGCCGTGCCGGTGGCTCAGACGCCGGTGACGACGTTCGAGCACGACATCGACGCGGTGGTCGACGTCCTGGTCGACACCCACCTTCCCGCCCGGGAGGGCACCTGGTCCGACCTCGACCGCCCGCGCCGGCTGGAGCTGTTCCGCAGCCTCGACGCGCGGGGGGTGTTCGCCGTCCGGCACTCCGTGGAACAGGTCGCGACCCGGCTCGGGATCTCCAGGGCCTCGGCGTACAGCTATCTGTCGCAGGCGAGAGCGGAAGAGCGGCACTGAATGCGTGTCAACGACTGGAGAGGTGGACCACCCATGACGACCACAGACCTGCCGATCGACTTCGACGACGTCCGCGAGGCGGCCGTCCGCCTCGAAGGGGTCGCGCACCGCACCCCGGTCCTGCGTTCGCGGACGCTGGACGAGCTGGTCGGCGCCGAGGTGTACCTGAAGTGCGAGAACTTCCAGCGGATCGGCGCGTTCAAGTTCCGGGGCGCCTACAACGCGGCGTCCCGGCTCACGCCGGAGCAGCTGGAGCGAGGGCTCGCCGCGTACTCCTCCGGCAACCACGCCCAGGCGGTCGCCCTCGCCGCGCGTGAACTCGGCACGACAGCCGTGATCCTCATGCCGGAGGACGCGCCGCGCTCCAAGGTCGAGGCGACGGCCGGGTACGGCGCCGAGATCGTCACGTACGACCGGTACACCGGCGACCGCGAGGCCATCAGCGAGGCCCTCGCCGCCGAGCGTGGCCTGACCCTGATCCCGCCCTACAATCACCCCCACGTGATGGCGGGACAGGGCACGGCCGCGCTCGAACTCCTCGAAGAGGTCGGCGAGTTGGACGCCCTGCTGGTGCCGGTCGGCGGTGGCGGACTGATCGCCGGGTGCGCGACGGCGGCTAAGGCGCTCGCGCCGGGCATCCGCGTGATCGGCGTCGAACCCGAGGCCGGGGACGACACGAAGCGCTCCCTCGACGCCGGCCACCGCGTCAGCGTCCCGATCCCCCGCACGATCGCCGACGGACAGGCCCTGGACACGCCGGGGGAGCTGACGTTCGCGGTGATCCAGCGGCTGGTGGACGCCGTGGAGCTCGTCTCGGACGACGAGATCAGGACGGCGATGCGGTTCGCGTTCGAACGCCTGAAGATCGTGGTCGAGCCGAGCGGGGCGACGCCGCTGGCAGCGCTCCTCGCGGGGAAGGCCGAGGGGGTGTCCGGGAAGGTCGGGCTGATCGTGTCGGGCGGGAACGTGGACGCGGAGAGGTTCGCGGGGCTGTGCGGGGGAGGGG
>NZ_LIRL01000449.1 GCF_001419795.1 Streptomyces niveiscabiei | reverse complement strand
GGGCTGCCGGTGGGGGTCGGGTGGGAGGTTCGGGAGTCGTCCCTGTGCGGGCGGGTCGGTGGTACGGCCCCGTCGTGACCCCCCGCGTGCGCGCGTGCCGGCGGCAGCCGCAGGAGTGTGCGGCCCGCGGCGGCGGTGACCGCGAGGCCGACGGCGCCCAGGAGGAGCAGGTGCCAGGCGGGGGAGAGGCTGCCCGCGACCAGCGCGCCGAGGCCCGCGCCGAGCATGCCGCCGAGGCTGAACGCGGCATGGAAACTGGGCATGATCGGCCGGCGCAGAACGCTGACGAGGTCCACGGCGGCACTGTTGAAGGCCACGTTGATGCCGCCGTACGCCGCGCCGAACAGCAGCAGGACGGCGCCCAGGGCAGGGACGGAGTGGGTGTGCGGGGGCAGGGTGATCGACAGGGAGAGCAGGACCGCGCAGACCACGGTGATCAGGTGGCTGCCGTGGCGCTGGCAGAGGCGGCCCGTGAAGAGCATCGTGACGACGGCCCCGGCGGATACGCACAGCAGGGCCAGACCGAGGGAGGAGGCCGAGGCGCCGGTCTGCGCCTTGATGTCGGGGATGCGGACGACCCACCCGGCGAACATGAAGCCGTCCACGGCGAAGAACGCGGTCAGGACGACCCTCAGCAGGGCGAGGTCGCTGCTCGGCGCGACGCTGCGCGAGCGGAGTTTGTTTATCGGCGGCACAAACTCAGGCTAGGCAGCTGGAGGAGGCGGTGCAAGGGGGTTGCCGGTCACTCTGGAGCGGGAGCGTCGGGGCGTCGGCGACCGCGGGAAGGGCACGCGCCCTGGTGCCGGCATGGCTGACTCCCGCCCCACCTCGGCCCAAAGCCTGCCATGCCGCCCCCACTTGGTGTTTTAAAGTGGCTCTCGCTTTTGTGAACCGGTGAATTCGGCACGTGGGAGGACACGCGCACCATGGCGACGGAAACGTTTGAGTTCCAGGTAGAGGCCCGTCAGCTTCTCCAGTTGATGATCCACTCGGTCTACTCGAACAAGGACGTGTTTCTCAGGGAGCTCGTCTCGAACGCCTCCGACGCGCTCGACAAGCTGCGCCTCGAGAAGCTGAGGGACGACAGCCTCGACGCGGACACCTCCGACCTGCACATCAGGATCGAGCTGGACAAGGACGCGCGGACGCTCACCGTCCGCGACAACGGCATCGGCATGTCGTACGACGAGGTCGGCAAGCTGATCGGCACCATCGCGAACTCCGGAACCGCCGCGTTCCTCAAGGAGTTGAAGGAAGGGGAGGACGAAGTCGAGGGCCTGATCGGCCAGTTCGGCATCGGCTTCTACTCCGGTTTCATGGTCGCCGACGAGATGACGCTGCTGACCCGCAGGGCAGGCGAGAGCGCGGGGACGCGCTGGTCGTCGCGCGGGGAGGGGACGTACACGCTGGAGCGCGTGGACGACGCCTCGCAGGGCACGGCCGTCACGCTGCACCTCAAAGAGGCCGACCCCGACAACCAGTTGCACGACTACACGGCGGAGTGGACGGTCAAGCAGATCGTCAAGAAGTACTCGGACTTCATCACCTGGCCGATCCGCCTCGACACCGAGGACGAGCCGCTCAACTCGATGAAGGCCCTGTGGGCGCGCTCGCGCGACGAGGTCACCGACGACGAGTACCACGAGCTGTACAAGCACGTCAGCCACGACTGGCGCGACCCGCTGGAGACGATCCGCCTCCAGGCCGAGGGCACGTTCGAGTACCAGGCGCTGCTGTTCCTGCCCGAGCACGCCCCGCACGACCTGTTCACCCGCGACTACCGGCGCGGCCTCCAGCTGTACGTCAAGCGCGTCCTGATCATGGACGACTGCGAGGCGCTGCTCCCGCCGTACCTGCGGTTCGTCAAGGGCGTCGTGGACGCGGCGGACCTCTCGCTGAACGTGTCCCGCGAGATCCTCCAGCAGGACCGCCACATCCTGATGATCCAGCGCCGGCTGGCGAAGAAGATCCTCTCCTCGGTCAAGGAGATGCGGGCGAACGCGGCCGACAAGTACGCCACGTTCTGGCGGGAGTTCGGGGCGGTCCTCAAGGAGGGGCTGCTCAGCGACACCGACAACAAGGACGCCCTGCTGGGGGTCTGCTCCTTCGAGAGCACCAACGCCTCTGCGGAATCGGGTGAGTTGACGACGCTTCAGGAGTACGTGGAGCGGATGAAGGAGGGTCAGGAGGACATCTACTACCTGACCGGCGAGTCCCGCGAGAGCATCGAGAACTCCCCGCAGATGGAGGCGTTCTCGGCCCGCGGCATCGAAGTCCTGCTGCTCACCGACGCAGTCGACGAAGTCTGGGTCGACGTCGTCCCCGAGTTCGAGGGCAAGCGGCTGCGGTCCGTCGCCAAGGGCGAGATCGACCTCGACGCGAAGGACGGCGAACAAAGCGGTGAGGAACGGGAGAAGCAGGCCGAGGAGTACGCCGGGCTGCTCGACTGGATGAAGGAGCGGCTCGCCGAGGAGGTCAAGGACGTACGGCTCTCCTCGCGCCTGACCGTCTCCCCGGCCTGCGTCGTCTCCGACACGGGCGACATCACGCCCGCGCTCCAGAACATGTACCGGGCGATGGGCCAGGAGATCCCCGCCGCCAAGCGCATCCTCGAACTCAACGCCGGGCACGCGCTCGTGCAGGGCCTGAACCGGGCCTACCAGGAGGAGGCGCGGCGCGAAGGGCTCGTCGAGACCGCCGAGTTGCTGTACGGGCTCGCGGTGCTCGCCGAGGGCGGGCGGCCGAAGGAGCCCGGCAAGTTCGTGCGGGTGGTGGCGGAGCGGCTGGAGAAGTCGCTCTGACCTCCTGACGTCCCGGGCGACCCGCTGACGTACCCGGCCGGGCGCGCACTCCGAAACGCGGAGTGCGCGCCCGGCTCATTTCCCCACATAATCCCCCCACTCTCTGGTTGCTTAAGTCAATCAATCGGGCGTACATTCGTCGGCGGCGTACCGGCCCGACATCCCCCCACGGAGGCCCGACCTATGTCCCACGCTCAACTCCGGCCCGTGGAGCCGGGGGTGGAGTCCGCGCCCCGGGTGAACCTCGTCGTCGCGGTGCTCGCCTTCGGCGGGATCGTCGTCTCGCTGATGCAGACGCTGGTCATTCCGATCGTCCCCGAACTCCCCAAGCTCCTGGACGCCGCGGCCTCCGACGCGACCTGGGCGGTGACCGCGACACTCCTCGCCGCGGCCGTCGCCACGCCGGTGATGGGCCGCCTCGGCGACATGTACGGCAAGCGGCGGATGCTGCTGGTCAGCCTGGTGACGCTGGTCGCCGGGTCGGTCGTCGCCGCGCTCAGCGACACGCTCGCCCCCATGATCGTCGGCCGCGCCCTCCAGGGCCTCGCCTCCGGGGTGATCCCGCTCGGCATCAGCATCATGCGCGACGAACTCCCCGCCGAACGGCTCGGCTCCGCGACCGCCCTCATGAGCGCCTCCCTCGGCATCGGCGGCGCCCTCGGCCTGCCCGCCGCCGCGCTCATCGCCGACCACTTCGACTGGCACATGCTGTTCTGGACGTCCGCCGCGCTCGGCGCCGTCGCGCTGGTACTGGTACCGGCGTTCGTCCCCGAGTCCCGCGTGCGCGCGGGCGGACGCTTCGACTTTCCCGGCGCCGCCGGGATGGCCGCGGGGCTGATCTGCCTGCTGCTCGGCATCTCCAAGGGCGCCGACTGGGGCTGGACCAGCGCGACGACGCTCGGGCTGTTCGCCGCCGCCCTCGTGGTCCTCGCCGGCTGGGGCTTCTTCGAACTGCGCGTCCCCGCACCGCTGGTGGACCTGCGCACCACCGCCCGCCGCCAGGTCCTCGTGACCAACCTCGCGTCCATGGCCTTCGGGTTCTCCATGTTCGCGATGTCCCTCGTCCTGCCGCAGCTCCTCCAGCTCCCCGAGGCCACCGGGTACGGCCTCGGCAGGTCGCTCCTCGACGCGGGCCTCGTCATGGCGCCGACCGGGCTCGTGATGATGGCCGTCGCCCCGGTGTCCGCGCTCATATCCAAGAAGTGGGGCGCCAAGGTCACGCTGATGGCCGGGGCGGTGATCGTCGCCGCCGGCTACGGCCTCGGTGTCGTCCTGATGTCCGAGGTCTGGCAGCTCGTCCTGGTGTCCTGCGTCGTCGGGGCCGGTATCGGCTTCGCCTACGGCGCGATGCCCGCGCTGATCATGGGCGCGGTGGACCCGGCCGAGACCGCCGCCGCGAACAGCCTCAACACCCTGATGCGGTCCATCGGCACGTCGACCGCCAGCGCCGTCGCCGGGGTGATCCTCGCGCAGATGACGACCGGATTCCACGGGGTGGCGCTGCCGTCGGAGAACGGGTTCAAGGTGGTCATGGGGGTCGGGTCGGGGGCGGCGGTGCTGGCGTTCGCGGTGGCGGCGTTCATCCCGCGGCGGCGGACGCCGGGTACTGGTATCGAGGCGGGTACCGGTACCGAGCCGACGACGGGCGCGGCGACGCCGGATGCACGTGCAGCCGCACCGGAGCCGTACGGAGCGGACGCACCGGCATCCGCAGGCCCGCAGACCGGAACCCCCGACGCCCAGGTCATCGGCGCCGCCGTGGCCGTCCCCCTCTCCCGCGCCGTGGCCGAACTCGTCGCCACCGTCCCGAACCTCGGCGACGGCCTCCCGGGCGGCACCGGACGTCCCGTACGCGGCCACGTGCGCGGCGCCGGGAACGTCCCCGTCCCCGACGCCGCCGTCACCCTGATCTCCCTGGACGGACGGCAGTTGGGCCGCGCGGTCGCCGACGCCGACGGCACGTACGAGGTCCGGGCGCCCGGCGAGGGCACCTACGTCCTGCTCGCCGCCGCCGACAGGCTCCAGCCGCAGGCGACCACCGTCGTCGTAGGCGCCGACCCGGTGGCGTACGACGTCCTCCTGAGCGGCAGCAGCGGCCTCGCCGGCGTCGTACGCGGCGCGGAGGGCGGCGCGCCGGTCGCGGGGGCCGTGGTGATCGTGACCGACGTGCGCGGCGACGTCCTCGCGACCACACGGACCGACGGGCTCGGGGAGTTCGCGCTCACCGAGCTGGTCCCCGATGCGGTCACGGTCGCCGTCAGCTCGCCCAAGCACCGGCCCCGCGCGCTCCCCGTCGAGATCGCCGGCACCGGCGTCACCCGGATCGAGGTCGAGCTCCAGTCCGGCGCGCACGTGCGGGGGACCGTGCGCGGCGCCGGGTCCCCGCTCGGCGACGCCCGGGTGACCCTGGTGGACGCCGCCGGGAACGTCGTCGCCACGACCACGACCGGCGCCGACGGCGCGTACGCCTTCTCCGACCTCGACAGCGGCCAGTACACGGTCATCGCGACCGGCTACCCGCCCCGCGCGACCGGCGTCGGCCTCGCCGGTGACCTCGACGGGCACGACATCGAACTCGCCCACGTGGAGTAGAGGTTGCCGGGTCCCGTGTGCGAAGTGCCGCGTACGCGGGACCTGTTGGCGCACCGAACCGTTCGCGGGTTCGGGGCGTCTTACGTCGCGTCACTGTCACAGCATCCGCACAAGGGGAAACAATGCGACGCACAGCAGCGGCAGTTGCGGCTCTAGCCCTCGCCGTGACGGCACTCGGCACCGCGGCGGCCACCGCGACCGCGGCCACGGGGGAGACCGTCGCCGCCTGCCCCACCGGCTGGGGAAGCCTCGACAAGGCCGCCACCTCCACCACCTACGCCTCGCTGACGAACATCAGGACCGGGCAGCACGACTGCTACGACCGCATGGTCTTCGCCATCCCGGGCGGCGGCACCGGCATCGGCTACAACGTCCGGTACGTCGACGCCCTGTACCAGGACGGCAGCGGCGACCTCATCCCCGTCTCGGGCGGCGCGATCCTGGAGGTCCGTGTCTCCGCGCCCAGCTACAACTACGAGACGGGCAAGCCGAGTTACCCCGGCCGCGCCCGGCAGCCGCTGCCCGGTGTCGACATCACCGGCTACAGCGCCTTCCGCGACACCCGCTTCGCCAGCAGCTTCGAGGGCGACACCCAGATAGGGCTGGGCCTGCGCGCCCGACTCCCGTTCCGCGTCCAGCAGTTGGCGGACAAGATCGTCGTGGACGTGGCGCACTCCTGGTGAAACCTCCGCCGGGGGTCGGCCGTCTCACACCGGCCCCCGGCCCCGCCCCGCGGGTGAGCTGGTTGACTGTGCACGAGCACGTGCACGGTGAAGGAGGACCATGCCTGACCTGCGGATCGACGGAATCCGGCTCCAGTACGACGACGAGGGCACCGGCGACCCCGTCGTCCTGGTGATGGGACGCGGCGCCGGGGGCCGTGTCTGGCACCTCCACCAGGTTCCCGCCCTCAAGGCGGCCGGCCACCGCGTCGTCACCTTCACCAACCGGGGCATCCCGCCGAGCGACCCGAGCCCGCAGGGGTTCACCATCGACGACATGGTCGCCGACACGGCCGGCCTCATCGAGCACCTCGGCCTCGGCCCGTGCCGCGTCGTCGGCACCTCCCTGGGCGCGTACGTCGTCCAGGAACTCATGCTCGCCCGGCCCGAGTTGGTCAGCCAGGGCGTCCTGATGGCCACCCACGGCCGTACCGACGCCTACCGCCGGGCCGCGATCGCCGCCGAACACGCCCTGTACGACGAGGGGTTGACGCTCCCCGCCGCCTACACGGCCTGGAACCGCGCCCTGCGCAACCTCTCCCCGGCCACCCTCGACGACGAACAGCGCCTCCAGGACTGGCTGGACCTCTTCGAGTTCGCCCGCGAGGACACCGGCCCCGGCAGCCGCGTCCAGCTCGGACTCACCGCCCCCGAAGGGCGGTTGGACGCCTACCGGCGGATCACGACGCCCACCCTGGTGATCGGGTTCGCCGACGACGCCGCGCTTCCGGCCCGGCTCAGCCGCGAGGTCGCCGACGCGATCCCCGGGGCCGTGTACCGGGAGGTCAAGGACTGCGGCCACTACGGCTACCTCGAACGCCCCGACGCCGTGAACCGGTTGATGCTCGACTTCTTCCGGGGCGCCGGCCGCTGACTTCAAGGAACAAGCTGACGCGTTCTTGAAGCCCCGCGCCGAGCCCCCGTACCGTGCGGGGACGATCGTCGTCGGGGAAAGGCGGGGCATGACCCACGTCGAGGACGAACTGCTGAGCCAGCCCGAGTGCTGGACCCGCGCCGTGTCCCAAGCCGCCGACCACGAAACGGAGTTGCCCGCACCCGGCGAACGCGTCGCGATCGTCGGCTGCGGCACCTCGTACTACATGGCCCAGGCCGCCGCGGCCCTGCGGGGCGGCGAGACGGACGCCTGGGCCGCCTCGGAGTTCCCCTACGACCGCCCCTACGACCGCGTCGTCGCCCTCACCCGCTCCGGCACGACCACGGAAGTCCTGGACCTCCTGCGCCGGGTGCGCGGACGGGCCCGCACGACCGCCGTCACCGCCGACCCGGACACGCCCGTCGCGACGGCCGCCGACGCCGTCGTCCCCCTCGTCTACGCCGACGAACGCTCCGTCGTCCAGACCCGGTTCGCCACCACCGCCCTCACCCTCCTGCGCGCCCACTTCGGCCGCCACCCGGACACGGCGATACCCGACGCCCGGACGGCAGTTGCCGAGCCGCTGCCCCAAGGGCTCGTCGCCTGCGGGCAGTTCACGTTCCTCGGGCGCGGCTGGACCGTCGGGCTCGCGCACGAGGCCGCGCTGAAGATGCGGGAGGCGTCGCTGGCGTGGACCGAGGCGTACCCGGCGATGGAGTACCGGCACGGGCCCATCAGCGTCAGCACGAAGGGGACGGCGACCTGGATGTTCGGTGAGGCGCCCGACGGGCTCGCCCGACAGGTGCGCGACACCGGGGCGTTGTGGATCCAGGGGGAGCTGGACCCGCTGGCCGAACTCGTCCGGGCCCAGCGGCTCGCGGTGGCCGTCGCCGCGGCCCGGGGACTCGACCCCGACCGGCCCCGCCACCTCACGCGCTCGGTGATCCTCACGCCCTGAACGTCCGGAGGCGCACGATGACCCTCACCACCACGGCCGACCTCGTCACCCGCGCCGCCCGACTCCGGTCCGCCGTCGCCGCGTTCAACATCATCACCCTGGAGCATGTCGAGGCGGTCGTCGAAGGCGCCGAGTCCCTCGGGGCGCCGGTCGTGCTCCAAGTCAGCGAGAACGCGGTCGGATTCCGCCGTGGCCGCGTCCACCCGCTCGCCCGCGCCGCCCTCGCCGTCGCCCGCCAGGCCGCCGTACCCGTCGCGCTGCACCTCGATCACGTCCGCGACGACCGGCTGCTCCGGCAGGCCGCCGACGCCGGGTTCAGCTCCGTGATGTACGACGCCTCGCACCTGCCGTACGCCGAGAACCTCGCCGCGACGCGGGGCGCCGTCGACTGGGCGCACTCCCAAGGGCTGTGGATCGAGGCCGAGTTGGGGGAGATCGGCGGGAAGCGCGGGGCGCACGCGCCGGGTGTCCGGACCGATCCCGGTGAGGCGCGGGCGTTCGTCGCGGACTCCGGGGTGGACGCGCTGGCCGTCGCCGTCGGCAGCACGCACGCCATGACAAGTCGCACCGCCGCCCTCGACCACGACCTGCTGAAACGGCTCGCGGACGCCGTCGACGTCCCGCTCGTGCTGCACGGCTCCTCCGGCGTCCCCGACCCCGAACTCACCGCGGCCGTCGCGGGCGGCATCGCCAAGGTGAACGTCGGCACGGCCCTCAACCTCGCCCTGACCGAGGCGATTCGCGTGCATCTGCGCGAGCATCCGGACGCGGCGGACTGCCGTGCGTACCTCGGGGAGGGCCGGGAGGCGATGGCGCGGGAGGCGGCGCGGATCATGCGGGTGGTCGGGCGGGCCTGACCGCCCGGCTCACCCCCGCCTGACCGCCCGGCTCACCCCCGCTTGACCGCCCTCAGCACCACGAACTTCGGGTTGCCCGCCACGACTTCGCTGTTCCCGAACAGTTTCCGCAGCTTCACGTGGTACCCGAGGTGCCGGTTGCCCACCACCCACAGCTCGCCGCCCGGCCGCAGCACCCGGCGCGCACCCGTGAACATGCGCCACGACGTCGCGTCCGTTGTCGCCTGGTGGGAGTGGAACGGCGGGTTGTTGAGGACGATGTCCACACTGGCGTCCGGCACGCCCGAAAGGCCGTCACCGACCCTGAACTCGGCATGCCCGGGTACCCCGTTGGCCTTGTACGTCGCCTCCGCCGAGGCGACCGCCTGGAACGACTCGTCCGTGAAGAGGACCTCGGCCTCGGGGTTGGCGAGCGCCACCGCCGTACCGACGACCCCGTTGCCGCAGCCGAGGTCCACGACCCGGCGCACGCCCGTCGTACCGGGCAGATGCGCGAGGAAGAAGCGCGTGCCGATGTCGAGGCGGTCGGCGCAGAAGACGCCCGCGTGCCCGACGACCGGGTGCCCGGAGAGGACCCCGACGTCGTCCGGGAGGGTGTAGCCGTACGGCCACGGGTTCGCCGGGCGTTCCAGTGCCGGGTCCGGGGTGCAGAAGATGAGGCGGGCCTTCTGGCGGGCCAGGGACGTACGGGTCGGTCCCAGGATGCGCTCGAAGAGGCGGAGCGTGGAGGTGTGGATCTCCTTGACCATGCCGGTGCCGACGACGACCGTGCCCGCGTGCAGCGACGGCGCGAGCCGCAGGAGCTGGTCCTCCAGGAGCGCGAGGCTCTTGGGGACGCGCACGAGCAGCACGTCGATCCGGGCGGGCGGCGGGTCCTGCGAGGTCAGCAGCCGTACCGCGCCGGTCGCGACCCCGGCCCGCGCGAGGTTGGCGCGGGTCGCCTCCTGGCCCAGCCACGAGTCGGTGATCTGCGTCGGACCCGCCTGCGCGAGCGCCGTGACCAGCGCGCCCCAGCGGTCGCCGAGCACGACGACCGTGCCGGTCAGCGGCACCGCCTGCTCGTGCAGATGCGTGAGCAGGTACGCGTCGGCGGCGTCCCAGGCACGCAGCCGGTCGCGCGGGTCCTCGGGGAAGCGGCTCAGCTCCAGCTCGCCCCACGGCGTCGTCATACGGTCGTTCATCGTCAGCCAGGCTAGCCGAACCGCAGCTCAGACCGGGTGCGGCAGGATGGTCCGATGGACGACGAGCTGTTTCCCCGGGAGCGTACGCGGGTCGCGCCGGGCGCCGTGCACGTGCCCGACTGGCTGGCCGCCCCCGCCCAGCGCGACCTGCTCGAAGCGTGCCGCGAGTGGGCCCGCCCACCCGCCGGCCTGCGCACGGTCCGCACCCCGGGCGGCGGCACCATGACCGCCCGCCAGGTCTGCCTGGGCTGGCACTGGTACCCGTACGCGTACGCCCGCACGGCCGTCGACGGCGACGGGAGCGCGGTGAAACCCTTCCCCGAGTGGCTCGGGGAGCTGGGGCGGCGGGCGGTCGCGGCGGCGTACGACGTACCGCCCGAGCCCGGACCGGCGTACGACATCGCGCTCATCAACTTCTACGACGGCGACGCCCGCATGGGCATGCACCAGGACGCCGACGAGCGGTCGGACGCGCCGGTGGTGTCGCTGAGCCTGGGGGACCGGTGCGTGTTCCGGTTCGGGAACACCGCGTCGCGGGGCAAGCCGTACACGGACGTCGAGCTGCGCAGCGGGGACCTGTTCGTGTTCGGCGGGGCGTCGCGCAAGGCGTTCCACGGGGTGCCGAAGGTGTACCCGGGGACGGCGCCGGCCGGGCTCGGGCTCGCGGGGCGGCTGAACGTGACGCTGCGCGTCAGCGGTTTCGCGCACGGCCACGGCACCGAGCGGATCATGGGAGACTCGCCCTCATGAGCGGCAAGGCGGACCCCCGGCCGGCGGGGGAAGGGACCACCTCAAGGGCGCGGCTGGACCGGGGGCGCGGCGCGCTCGGGCCCGCGCTGGAGCTCGTGCACACCGGGCGGGCGCCGACGCGCGCGGTCCTCACGGCCGAACTCGGTGTGACGCGTGCCACCGCGGGCGCGGTCGCCGCCGAGCTGGAGGCGCTCGGCCTGATCCGGGTCGACGCGCACCCGACGGCCGCCGCGGGCTCCCAGGGCCGCCCCTCGCACCGGCTCGAACTCGCCGAGGACGGGCCGGTGGTGCTGGCCGCGCAGATCCATGCCGACGGATTCCGGGCCGCGTTGGTCGCGCTGGGCGGCAGGATCGTGGCGACGACCCCGAGTTGCGAGGCGGTCGACGCGGACCCGGCGAAGATCCTCAGCGCGGTCGTCGAGGCCGGCGCCGAGCTGCTGCGGACCAGCGGGCGGCGCTGCGTGGGCGCCGGGCTCGCCGTACCGTCGGCCGTCGCCGAACCCGAGGGGCTCGCCCTCAACCCCCTGCACCTGGCCTGGCCGGTGGGGGCGCCGGTGCGGGAGATCTTCGCCGAGCGGATCGCCGCGGCCGGCGTCGAAGGGCCCGCGTTCGCCGCGAACGACGTGAACCTCGCGGCGCTCGCCGAGCACCGGCACGGCGCCGGGCGGGGCGCCCGCGACCTGCTGTGCGTGGCCACCGGGCACCGTGGCGTCGGCGGCGCCCTCGTCCTCGACGGCCGTCTGCACACGGGGAGTTCGGGGCTCGCGCTGGAGGTCGGGCACCTCACCGTGAACCCCGAGGGGCGGCCCTGCCACTGCGGCAGCCGCGGCTGCCTCGACGTCGAGGCCGACCCGCTGGCCCTGTTGACCACCGCCGGGCGCGAACCCGGGCCTGAGGGCTCGCTGTTGCACCAGGCGAACCGGCTGGTGCGCGAGGAGTACGGCGATCCCGTGGTCCGCGCGGCGGCCGAATCCCTCATCGACCGGCTGGGGTTGGGGCTCGCCGGGCTGGTGAACATCCTCAACCCCGACCGGATCATCCTCGGCGGACTCCACCGCACGCTCTTCGACGCCGACCCGGAGCGGCTGCGGGCTGTCGTCGCGGACCGGAGCCTGTGGGGGAGGAGCGGTGGAGTGCCGATCCTCGCGTGTTCGCTGGACCACAACAGCCTGGTGGGGGCTGCCGAGTTGGCGTGGCAGCCGGTGCTGGACGATCCGCTGGGGGCGGTGAGCGCGTAGGTGCGGCGACGGCGCTTCGGCCCGGGGGGTGGGCCAGCTCAGAGTGTCGTCCCGCCGTCGATCAGCAGGTCCGTGCCGACCAGCGGGGCCGCGTCGTCCGACGCCAAGTACAGGACGGCGTGGGCGACTTCGTCCGTCGTGACGGACCGGCCCAGCGGCGACTGCTCCTTCATCCGCGCCGCGCGGCCCTCCTCCGTCTCGCCCGGCAGCAGGGACATCGTGGTCCGGGTGACGCCCGGGCTCACGGAGTTGATGCGGACGCCGTCCCCGATGTGCTCCAGGGCGGCGCCCCGGGTGAGGGAGGCGACGGCGGCCTTGCTCGCGGAGTAGGCGGTCACACCCGGCTTCTGCGCGTGCGCCCCCAGGTTCGAGGCGACGTTGACGATCGCGCCGCCGCGCGGCTGGGCGCGCATCTGCCGTATCTCGGTGCGCAGGGCGAGGAAGAGGCCGGTCAGGTTGGTGTCCAGGACCGCGTGCCAGTCCGCCGGGTCGGTGTCGGCGATCGGCTGCCCGGCTCGGATGATCCCGGCGTTGTTCACGGCGACGTCGAGGGAGCCGAAGCGCTCTACGGCGGTGCCGACCAGCGCGTCGATGCTGTCGGGGTCGGTCACGTCGGCCGCCTCGGCGATGGCGGTGCCGCCCCCGCCCGCCTGTGCGACGAGCGCGACCGTCTCGTCCAGCGCGGACCTCGTGCGTCCGGCGGCGACGACGTTCGCGCCCTCGGCGGCGAAGGCGAGCGCGAGGGTGCGGCCGATACCGGAACCGGCGCCGGTGATCAGGACGGTGCGGCCGGAGAAGCGGGGCTGGGACATGGCGAGCCTTTCGAGAACGGTCGGTCTTGAATGAGGGCAGCCGGGGGTGCCTGTGGGTGGGAGCGGTCGCCCGTGCCGGTCGGGCGGAGTCTCAGTCGAGCAGCGTCAACGCCTGCTCCACCGCGTCCCGCACCCGCGCCGTCGGATCCGCCGACGCCTTGCCGACGATCCGCAGCCCCTGGAGGAACACCAGCAGCATCCGGGCGAGCGCGTGCGGATCGCGCTCCGGCGTCAACTCGCCCTGGGCCTGGGCCCGTACGAGGGCCGAGTGCAGCAGCGTCTCCAGGTGCTCCCAGCCCGCCTCGACGCGGAGCGCGGCGGCGGGGTCGTGCGGGGCGAGCTCCACGGCCGTGTTCGCGACGAAACAGCCGCGTGCGCGGCCGGGTTCGGCGGTGGACTCGGCGGCGAAGCGCCGGACGACCGCGCGGACGGCGGGCAGGGCGGGGCCCGGTGCGGACAACTCCCGTACCAGCGCCGGGTTCTTGAGGTCGCCGTAGCGGTCCAGCGCCTTGAGGTACAGGTCGTGCTTGCTGCCGAAGGTCGCGTAGATGCTGGCGCGGGCGATGCCCAGGTGTTCGACGAGGTCCGCCATCGAGGTGGCCTCGTAGCCGCGCCGCCAGAACAGGTCCAGGGCGGACCGGAGGGCGGCGTCCGGGTCGAATTCCTTGGTCCTCGCCATGTGAGGAGACTAGGTTATTCGAGAACGAGTGGTCAATTAAGGGCGGTGAGGCTCCACAGGGCCGCGATCACCGGCCGCCTCAGGTCCGCGCGGCGTACGCAGAGTCCGACCGTGAGAGGGGCCGGCTGCGGTGTCGCGGGGACGACGGCCAGGCGGTCGCGCACCGCGCTGTGCTCCAGGACCAGCCGGGGGACGACGCCGGTTCCGCAGCCGAGGGCGACGAGCGTCAACAGGGCTTCGTGGCCGTCGGGTTCGCAAGCGATCTCGGGGGTCATGCCCTGGGTTCGGAACCAGCGGTCGGCGGCTTCGCGGACCAGGCCGCGTTGGGGGAGGACGAAGGGGGCGGTGA
>NZ_LIRL01000448.1 GCF_001419795.1 Streptomyces niveiscabiei | reverse complement strand
CGATTCACCCGCCGCCGACACAAAGACTTCATGCCTCCGGCGGGTCCTCCCTCGGAGGGGGGAGGGGGCCGGTCGGTCGGGTGCGGGAGCGTCGTGGTGCGGGTGGGGAAGGCGGGGTTACCTCCTCGGTCGGACACCCAGGGGGCGTATCAGGAACCCGGACACGGCATCCAGGCCGAGCCGCTGCGCGGTCGCTTCGCGAGCCTGGACACCGCGCCCGGAACCCTGATCCGGCGGAGCTGTCCGACCGAGGAGGGAACCCCGCCGAGGCCGTTGTGGCCGGGCCCGGCGGAGCGAGTGAGGGTCCGGCGGTGAGAAAAGAGCAGGTCAACGAGTGCAGGGCTTGATCTCACCCGTAGAACATGGTTTAATTAATGACATCGGAAGGGGTTGATGCCCCGATCGTCCCCGGGTCGAACCGGCTCGGGTTCTCTCGCTGGAAGGACTGGCTATGGGTGACACTGCGTTGAACGGCGACTCGACCGCGTCTGAGGGCGCCGACCGCGCGCGGGAGGTGTGGGAGGTCTACTGCGACTCGGCCAAGGACGTGATTCACTCCTTGATCGTGGACCTGTTGCACCTGGCCGATGTCGACGGTCATCCGGGCGGCGGCCGTTATGCGGCCGAGCGGGCGGTGGAGGACTACGGCATAGAGCGGTTCGGCCTGTTCGGGGGTGCGCCGCTTCCGCCTCGCACTCGCGCCTATGTCGCGGAGGTGCTGCCGGTCGGATATCAGGCGTGGGTCGGGGTGGATGAGGGCGACGAGCCGCGCGAGGCCGGGGTGTCGCTGACGCGTCTGATGCAGGCTGCTGACCTCGCCACCGGCGAACTCGGCGGATTCCTGGAGGATATGGCGCGCGGCGAATGCGTCACCGCCGACGACGGTACGGCGTTCCGCGTTCGCCGTAACCCCTTCCATTCGGCAACGGTAGTTGCCCTCAATGTGTAAACATGGTTTAATTAATGTATCGGGGGGGGGTAACCCCCCAACCGGCCCTGAATGCCGATCTTTCACCAGGAGGACCGAGAAATGCCCCGCAAGCCGAAGATGACCGACGAAGAGCGCCGCGCCTACAGCGCCAAGATGCGCGGCGAGCTCGAAGCCGTAATGGACCGCGCATACGGCGCGATGGTCGCCAGTGAGGAATTCTGGGCCACGGTAATGCGAACCGCTGCGACTCTGACGGACCGCAGCCCCGTCAACTCCATCGCGATTGCCGCTCAGTGCCCCCATGCCACCCGGGTGCTCAGTTCCGGGGACTGGCGGAAGGCTGGACGCTTCCCGGCGAAGGGGTCTACCTCCATCCGCATATGGACGCCAATCACTCGCCGAACCGAAGGGGCACAGGGCGTCACGGTCGATGGCGGGCCGCAGGAGGCTGTTACTGACGCCGCCGAGGGGGCAGGGCGGCGGGTGTCCGGCTACAAGGCCGGGCCGGTGTTCGACATCAGCCAAACCGACGGTGACGCCTACGAGTTGCCCGTCATCGCTCGGCCCGCCGCCGAGGTCGTCCGGGATGTTCTGGTCGTGCAGTTCCGGGACTGGTACCACGAGGACCCCGAGCAGGCCGGAGGGTTCGACTTCAGCCGGGAGGCCCCCGATGCCGCCGTCCGCATCCTGTTGTACGGCCACGCGTGGCGACGTATCGCTGAGATCGATGCCCCCTTCCCCGGTCAGCACGCGGCCGAGGTTACCTCGGCGGCGCACGTCGCCGCACTGATCCTCGGAATCGCCCCCGGACCAGCCGTCATGCCGCCGCTCGCGGGCATCATCACCCAGGACCGGAAGCCTCCGATCCATGAGTCCGCCGTCCGCGTCATCGAGACCGGCCGCGCCATTGCCGACGCCGTCGTCACGGCTGTCGAGCGCCGACGCGAACTTGTCTCCGCGGGTTGACCTTCACTGAAAAACATGGTTTAATTAAACATGTTGGAGGGGGAGGGCAACACCCCCGACCGACACCCCCGCCGGGGTCGACTGGCCCCGGCGGAACTTCTCACCAGACAGGAAACGACATGCTCACCACCCAGCAGACCCCCACCGTCCAGGACTTCCCCACCGCGACCCTCGTACTGGCCGGACCCTGGCACCAGGGCCGCCAGTACAACACCCTCCCCGCAGTCGTCGTCTGTCCCTTCGGCGGACCGGAGTTCGCGGACAGGGCCACCATGGCGGTCGTCTGGTACTTCACCCTCGGTGCCCCGCAGCCCGGCCGCAGCGTCCAGGCGATGTTCCCGCACGAGCTGACCCCGATCGACGACACGCTGACCACGATGCACCAGGACATGTTCCGCGACATCGTCCGCAAGATGCGCCACGGCCGGTTCGCCTACGACGACGGGGACGCACTCCGCGTCGCCGTTCTCGACGCGTGGCGCGAGCGGACCGGACTGACCGACCCTGCCGCGCGGCGTACGCTCCACCACGGCTGATCACGGTCCCGCCGGTCCGGGGGAGGGCAACACCCCCGGACCGGCAGGCCCTCAACGCCAGAGCGGACACCCCTTCAGGGCGGCAGGACAGGTCCGGTGCGTTCACCGACGCCGGCCGACTCCGTCGACCGCCGACGGGCACCGGACCGTGAAGGACGCGTCCCGCGGGGACGCGGCAGCCTCTGCCGTCGCGCAGGCGCGACGGCCCGCGAGCCGCTCGTCCCTCACGGCCCGCGCTCGTGGTGCGGACCGTCTCCAACACAAGTTCCGTCCTCCGGACAGACCAACTCCTCACCAGAGAAGACCAGTTCAGTGACTATCGAGATCACGCACACCCGCAGGGAAGGAACCCTCGTCGAGGGCACGACCCGGGGGGACAAGACAGCAGCGATCCTGAAACTCCGCGAGTACGGCAGGACCGGCCGTCAGCCCTTCCGCTGGAGCAGGAACCTCGGTTGCTGGTACCTCCCGCACAGCCGCGACCACGCCGGCCACACCGCCTCCCTCGAACTCCTCGCGCAGCGACTCCGAGACGCCGACTTCGAGGTCACCCTGACCATCGACAACGCCGACCGCCGCAGCTTCGGCGAGGCCGAGCAGGATCGCGAGGAGCGCGCCGAGAGCCGTGCCGAGAGGTTCGGTGGATACGCCGCCAACGCGGCCGGGAACTCCGAGGCTGCGTGGAAGGCGAGCCACGAGATATCCGAACGGTTCGCCTTCGGCCAGCCCATCCTTGTCGGTCACCATTCCGAGGGCCGCGCCCGCCGTGATCACGAGCGCATGGACAACACGATGCGCAAGAGCATCAACGAGCGCGACCGTGCCCAGTACTGGGGCGACCGTGCCCAGGCCGCCGCCAACTACGAGCGGTTCCGCAAGGACCCCGGCCGCACCCTCCGCCGCCTCGACAAGCTCCGGGCCGACCTCCGCGCGGTCGAGAAGTGGCAGCGCGGCGAGCCCGCCAAGGGATACTCCCGCAACCCGGCGGACCCCGAGCTGGTAACCGAGCACCAGGAGCTGACCGAGGAGATCGAGCACTGGGAAGCGGTCATCAAGGACGCCGAAGCCAAGGGCTTCAAGGTCTGGTCGCGGGCCGACTTCCGGCGCGGGGACTTCGTACGCTGCCGAGGCACCTGGTACGAGGTCCTGCGCGTCAGCCCCAAGTCGGTGACCATCCCGCACATCCACAACGGCGTCGGACAGGACGTCGTACGAGCCGAGGGCAACCGGCTCGACGGATGGACCTGGACGGTTCCCTACGACGACGTCTCGGGACGCAGGAGTGCCGACGAGATGCGGCAGACCACCACGGCCGACTCCGCGTAACGACCGCTCGCCCGTGCCGGCGGCCGAGCGCCGCCGGTGCGGGACCCTCTCTCACCAGAACAGGGCACCACCATGACCACCCAGCTCCTCGAACGACCTGCGACCGAGGCCGAGCCGAACACTCACCAGCGCGGCCCCCGAGCTGCCGCCCGCGAAGTCGCGGCGATCCCTCCCCTTCAGACCGCCCTGCCGTACCGCATCGGAAGCCCGGACATCGAGTGCCGGTACCCCGTGATCATCGGCGAAGACCAGGTCATCGGCCGCGCATACAGGTGGCACCGGGACTGGTGGATCGACACCAGCACGGGAGAACACAACCTCCGCCGCCCACCCCAAGGTGTCCCCGGAGTCGAGATGGCCGCCGTCCACCTCGCCCAGGAGTACGCCGCCGGACGCATCTCCGCCGTCCCCCTCAACCACGTACGCGCCGAAGCACCCCGGCCGCTCCACGGACCCGTTCCCCTGTTGCACCCGCGGATGCCCGCCACCGACCGCAACATCCGCAGCGCACAGGCGGCGTTCGCCGGACTCGCGGCTCACCGCTGGCGAGCAGTGCTCACCGGATTCCCAGGGTCCGACAACCACTGGTTCCTCGCCTGCGAACTCTGCTCGTGGGAGGGACCGAAGTTCTGGAGCCACCTGCGCGGACGCAACGGCGCTCCGCCGAGCGCCCACCGTCACGAGGGCGGGTGCGTCGGCAAGGACCGCGTCCGTGAACTCATCCCCGCCTACCAGCAGTAGGCCGACCCCGGGGGGCGGCGCACTGCCGCCCCCCGGTCCCCGAAACGGACTTCACCATGTACTACAGCCCCGCAAGCGTCGTCATCGCGGACACCCCGGCCGAGATTCTGGAATGGGCCGCCTGCCACATCGAACACGTCGGCATCCACCAGGGTCCCCGCCTGTTCGACGGTCCCGGACGCACCACCACCTTGCCCTGCTGGCCACGCGGCGCCCTCGAAGTCGCCGCCGGACAAGGACGGGCGCCCGCCGGCCGGACGTACGACTGGGACCGCATCCACCGCGCCCGCGACCAGGCGTTCGGCATCCTCGCCGAAGCCCTCACCGGCTCTCCGGTCACCGCCGACGAGCCCGCCGCCGCGAAAGCCCTGCACCGCGAGGTCATCGACCGATGGAGCGCCGAGCCCGGCCGCACCGCTGCCGACGCCGCCCAGGCGTTCCGCACCGCCGCTGTTCGGGCGCTGTTCTGACAGCGCCCCCGAGTTCCTGAAGGCCACCACGATGGACGAGACGACAGAATTCCGCAGCACCACCAGGACGCCGAGCCGCCGAGGAGGCGCCACTCCGAGCCGGGACGGCGTCCACCGGATCACTGTTCCCCTTCACCCTCGCCTCAGCGCGTCCGAACTGATCCGCGTACTCCTCGCGGCCCCCACGGAGACCGACCTCCGCACCGTCGACGCCGTACGAGTCCGCTCACTCATCGCCGGTGTCCTCACCCAGCATGGCTACGACGTGCTCGAACGGTCGCAGTACGACCCCGAACTCAACCGCCACCAGGACGCCCGCCGTGCCGTTCGCCGCGCGTACGGACCGCGGTTCCTCGACTCCCCCGCCGAACAAACCCTCCTCGCCGACCCTCTCCGCGAAGTCCTCGCCGCCGTCCGAAGCGAGGAGTCGTGACCGAGACCCTCGGAGCACGAGCACGGCAGACGTACTACTGGCGGGTGCGTAACGGGCGTGCACGCGTTCCCGCACACAGCGCGTTCGGGATGTGGCACATCCAGGCCGGACACCCGGGCGGTGCGTACTGCGACCTCGGACACGAGCTGGAACCGTCCACGCACCACACCCCCACCCTGCTCACCCGCAGCAGGCTGGTAGGGCGGCGGTACCAGCAGGAGTTCCGGGGTGGATGCCTCGCCTGCGACTGGGAGGGAGCCGTCCGCGACGGCAGCAACGAAGCGGTGGAGGACGCCCACGACCACGCGTTCCCCGGGTGGCGGACGCTCCCGCCGATCACCAGCGTCAGGGACAGGTGGGAGATCCCGCAGAGCCAGCACCGCTGGGCTCAGCTGACATCCCAGTACCCGGAGGGATGGGTGGACCAGGGCGCTCCGCTCCTGGTCTGGAACCGCCACCGCCGCGAAGAGCACGCTCCACCGCACGCGGGACGTCCCCGCTACGAACTCCGCGTCGAGCGACCGCCGGGCATCGTGAGCGACGGCCCGGCGAACCAAGGAACGCTCTTCTGATGGCCGTCGTTTTCTGGGCCAGAGCCCCACCCCGTCATTTTAAAGGTGGTTTAATTATTCGGCCGTCAACGGAGTAGGGCAACCTCCGAACGGTCGAGCGCCGAACCAACCCCGACAACGAAATGACGGCCAGCGCACAAGGGCAACAAGGCGCTGGCCGTCGATGTCTCTCACCAGAAAGACCCGACCATGCTATGCGACCGGCACCCCGACTGTCCCCAGCCCGGCGACCTCGCCCAGCTCAAGAGGGGTAACAGCATCAGCGCCGACGGCACCGACAGATTCGTCATTGTCGAGGACTTCCCGCCGACCGGCCGGCACCTCGTACTCAACCTTCCCGTCGGTCACCCCGGCCGCGCCGACTGGGCCGCCGCCGTTCCTCTGCACGAGATCGCCACCCTCACCAGACTTGAGGCGACCGGCACCCGCACGTGGACGCCGGCCCCGGAACCGGACGACCTCCCATGACCACCCCGAACAGGAGACCAACGTTGGCCCCCGAGACCGGCCGCACGCTCTACTCACGAGCCGACCTGCGCAAGGTCCACAACATCAGCGAGTCGACGCTCCAGAACCTCTGGACCGACCGCGAGAACAACGGCCACCCGCCCGTCACCGCGACCCTCGACGGCGTCATGCACTGGGACGGCGACACCTGGGCGAAGTGGCACCACGAACTCCAGCGCCGACGTGCCGCCGCGAGTACCACGAACCCGCCGAAGCTCGACGGTGACCCCGAAGAACTGGTCGGCCCCGCCGAAGCGGCGAAGATCTGCGGGTTCGCCGACTCCGCCACTGTCTCCCACTACGTCAAGACCCCCCCCGAGGGCTGGCCCGAGCCCGACGACTGGGACATCCTCCCGACCCGTCGGCGTCCGAAGTGGAAGCGTTGGAGGCTCTGGCAGTACCTCGCGGACCGCAAGGGCCGCGGGCACGCGGGCGGACGGCCCAAGGGGCGCCGAGGGCTGGCCTACCCCTACCAGGGGGACGAGCGACTCACCCTCGCGCGCCGGGTGCTCGCGGAGAATCCTGGAGCGAAAAACGCCGAGTTGATCGGGCAGTTGCAGGGGCTCTCGGAGAAGGAGTCCTCCCGGACCGTCTGGCACCTGATCCTCAAGTCGGCCCGAGAGAATCCGGAGTGACCGAGGAGCGTTGTCCACGCTGCGGAGGTGAGCTGGGGGAATCTCCAGCACGTTCCCGGATCACCGCCGAGCGCGACGTCAGGATCTGCTCACCTTGCGGCATCGACGAGGCGTTGCGGGATATGAACGGCAAGTCGCCTGTGCCGTTCGGGGAGTGGCCTATCGCGTCCTGATCAGGGAGAAGCCCGCCAACGTCGGTTGGCGGGCCTCATGTAGTGGGGGCTTCTAGGCCACGGCGTCGATGTGGCCCTGACACGCCGCGCGGACGGTTCGCAGGGCGTCGACGGCGAGTTGGTGGTGGGTCTCGTCGTGGGTTCTCGCGTCGACCGCGAGCATGACCGTCTGCTCCAACTCCTTGATGGCGTCGGACGGCAGGACGAAGGAACCTGCGGTGCGGAACCCCGTGTCGACCCTTGTGAGGAGGACGATCTCCAAGGCGTCCCACGTACGCCGTGCTGTCTGCTGTTTCCCCTGGCGGTCGGCGTCCGGTGCGTCGTGCAGTTCTTCCAGCGACCTGATCATGTCCTGCGTCCGTAGGCGCAAGGCGGTTGAGAGTTTCCGTACCCGCGTGAAGACCTTCACTGTGGCGGCGACTCCAGCGCCGCCGAGGGTGAGTGTCGCGCCCAGCAGGAACGGTCGGTACTTGGGATCATCCTGAGCGTACTGGAGGAACCAGAGCACCCCCAGCAGTCCACACCAGGTGGCGAAGACACGGACCGGAGCGGCTCGCGCGAGTCGGCCGCGAAGTCGTTCGAGGGGGAAGTTGTTCGGCTCGATGCCTGCTCCGTAGACGAAGTGGAGACACCACACCAGAAGCAGCAGAGCCGCGGCCCATCCACGGTCGGAGGGTGCCGAGGCCAGAGCCAATCCCACGAATACCAGCGCCAAGAGGACGTAGTACGCCAGCGGCACGGTCGTGAAACGACGTTGGCTCCGAGTGGGGAGGCCGTCGTACCAAGGCTTCAGTAGCCAGACCGTGGGAAGTAGCAGCACGACGCTGAGCGGGAACTGAGCCATGAGCCAGAACTGTGAACCCGTGATCAGGGCTGCGGTCATGAGGACCGGCGCGAGGAAGCCAAGCAGGATGGCGATGGCGAATTGCTGATCCTCGGACAAGGCCCGGATTCGCGTCGGTATTTCCAGCGAGCGAAGACGCTCCCTGACCTTGAGCATGGGGTTGGCCTCCAGAGTGGTGGGGTCAACGACTGCCCCGACAGCTCACCAAGGTAGGTCAAGGCACTGACATCGACGTTTACCTCATGTCGTCCATTGACGGACGACATGAGGTAACAGCGTCAAACGAACACCGTGAACGTCGAAGCAGTGTTGACCGATCTCATCCCTGATCGGCACATCATCCTGATTTCCGAGGACCAAGGTATCGTCACTTCGCGACGATACAACTGGCCAAAATGACTGAATCCGGTCGGTTCTCGAATGAGAGGTGGATGGGCCGGTGGGGTGGGTGACGATGATCGGCCCGTCGGACGGGCAGGTCGAGTACCGCCTGACCGGAGGTCACGGGTGCGGGAAGGCGACCACCGTCGACGCCGCTCCCCTCATCACCGCCATCGAGGCCCAGGCCGAGGAGACCGGGACCTCCGTCGCCGCGCTCCTCGGCGCGACGGAGGCGAAGAAGGCGTTCTTCCGTGCCCGCTCCCATATACGCAACACCGGCAGCGCGAGGTTCACGGGGTTCGACGCCGTCGAAGTCGCCGCAGCGGCAGGGCTGGACGCGCGCACGCTGTACGGCGAGGAGGTCCTCCCCGCTCCTGCCGTTGACGGCCAGGTCGACTACCACCTCGACGCGAGCGAACGCCCGCTGGCGTGGATCGGCAACGGCCTCACTGAGTTCGACATCGTCCCTGGCAGCGTGCTGTCCCCCGACCAGTTCCCGGCGGCCCGCCGCCTGATGCGAGGCGAGGACCCGCGTACGGGCCGGACGCTGGTGGAACCCAAGCTGGCCGTCGCCCCCGCCGCGAAGCTCCCTGCCGCACCCCTGGTCCGCGCGATCCGCCGTACCGCCGCAGAACGCGGCGTGAAGCCGGATTCGCTGCTCGACTCGAAGCGCAAGAAGGACGCCTTCGGCCGGATGGAACGCCAGCTCGTCCGGTACGGCGAGGCCCACAGGGTCCCCGCCTCCACCTTGATGACCCTCGCCGACGCGATCGGTATCGACGCCGTCGAACTGTACGGGGAACAGCCCCTGGAACAGGCCCTTCGCACCGAGGCGGGCGGGCGCCTCGACGCTCGTGCGCTCCTGCGCGCCGTACAGAACAAGGCCCGCGAAACCGGTGGTCAGCCCGCGGACCTTTTCAACTCAGCGTCCATGAAACGCCGCTACCTCCAGACCGAGGCCGAAGCCGGACGGCGCCTGCGGGACCTGCCGATGGCGGTACGCGAGGCCGTCGCGATGGCCAAGGCCGCGGGCGTCGACCCCGCTGAGGTCTGGGACGCCGAGGAGATCAAGGCCGCGATGCGGGAGGGCCGCGTCGAGGTCGGCAACCGCGGCGCGGACGTCACCTTGGATCTCCCGAAGTCGCAGTCGGTGTTCCTCGCGTACGCGCCGCAGGAGATGGCGGCTGAGGTCGAGTCGGTCATCGTCGCGGCGGGCCGGGAGTCCGTGGACGCGCTGGAGCGGTGGACGGCGTACGCGATGCGCGGCCGGCACGGCGACGGCGAGGAGGCGCGCACGGTCGGCACGAGCGGGTTCTCCGGCTGGATGATGATCCACCGCGCGGCCCGCCCGGTCGGCGGTGCACCGTACGGAGACCCCCACTTCCACCTGCACTTCACCCTGGCCAACATGGTCAAGGGGGACGACGGCCAGTGGTCGACCGTCGCCGCCGGCGGCCGTGACCTGCACCGGCACGCGCGCGCGACGCAGGCTCTGATGAACGCCCGCGTACGACGCGAACTCGCCGACCGCTACGGCATCCGCTTCCGCCGCGAGGACCGCACCGGCGCCTGGGAGATAGCCGCGATCCCCGAGCCCACCATCCGGCTCTTCAGCAAGCGCGACAGCCAGGTCCGCGAACTCCTCACCCGCCTCGGACTCGATTACGACAGCGCCACCCTGCGCGAACGCACCGCCGCCTCCGCCGTCTCCAAGGCCGCGAAGAACGGCGAGGCGGCGGGCGCCGCGGACGACGTCCTGCGCGCGTACTGGCAAGCCGAAGGCCGCGCCGCCGGGGACAACCCTGACGCCATCACCACCGCCGCCGTCCACGACGACACCCACGTGCAGAACCCCGGCCTGGACGAGCTGTGCGCGACCGTCTTCGACCCGAAGACCGGACTCACCGCGCACTCCAAGGAGTTCACCCACGCCGCCGCCATCGCGGCCGTCCTCGACGTCCTCCCGTATGGCATCAGCACCGCCGACGAGGCAGAGAAGCTCACGAACTCCGTTCTCCGGCACGCCGGTTACGCGGTCCAGCTCAAGCCCAGGGGCGCCCAGCACTACACCCACGCCGCCCGCTACACCACCGCCGACATCGTCGCCGCCGAGACCCTGATCGTCACCGAGACGACCCGCCGCCTCGGCGAACAGACCGCCGTCGTCGGCACCGACACGGTCGCGATGACCCTGTCCACCGTCGAGGCCCAGCAGGGCTTCGAGTTTTCCGGCGAACAACGCGCTGTACTCGACCGGTTGCTCACCGCCGGACACGGCATCGACGGCGTGATCGGCGTCGCGGGCGCGGGCAAGACGACCATCATGGACGCCGCCCGCCAAGCCTGGCAGGCACAGGGACTCGTCGTCGCGGGTGCGAGTACGGCAGCCGTCGCCGCCGCCAACCTCAAGGCGGAAGCCGGCATCACCTCCCGCACTCTGGCGTCCTGGCTCACCGGCATTCGTGCCGACGGCCCCGGCCTGACCGGCGTGGACGTCCTGGTCGTCGACGAAGCCGCGATGTGCGACGACCGCGACATCGCGGAGTTGCTCGCCCACGCCGCGAAGACCGGCACGAAGGTCGTCGGTATCGGCGACCCCAAACAGCTCCACTCACCCGGCGTCGGCGGCCACTTCGCCGCCGTCCACCACCTCGTCGGCGGCCTCACCCTCACCGAGAACTACCGCCAGAAGGACGCCGCCGAACGCCGAGCGCTCCAGCTCTGGCGCGACAACAAGCGCATGGAGTCCCTGCGCACCTTCGCCGCGACCGGCCGCGTCCACGCTCTCGCCGACAAGGACGAGACGCTCGCCGCGATGCTCACGGTCTGGGCCGACAAGCGGATCGCGTACGACGACGACCACACCGCCGTTCAGCAGCTCCTCATGCTCGCCGCCACCAACGAGATCGTCGACGAACTCAACCTCGGCGCCCGCGCGCTACGTAAAGCCGGCGGCGACCTCATCGGCCCTGAACACACCTACGCGCTCGCGGGCGGAGGCGAACTCGTTTTGTCGGTCGGCGACCAGGTCCTCCTGCGCACCAACGACTACCGCGCCCGGCGCACCGGCGGCGCGAGCGACGACGTCCTCAACGGCTACCGAGGCATCGTCCGCGCCGTCGACGACCAACGCCGCGTCCTCGTCGAGTGGCGGGAGAAGACCCCCGACGGCCACGAGAACCACGCCGAATGGGTCGACACCGACTACATCGCCCACGGCGGCCTGAGCCTCGGCTACGCCATCACCGGCCACAAGAGCCAGGGCCTCAGCGTCCAGGAAGCCCTGGTCTACGGCCCCGGCGCGCAGGCGAACGCGCTCTACACGATGCTGTCCCGCGACAAGAAGGAGTCCCACCTCTTCCTCCCGCTGTCCGTCTACGAGACCGACGCCGACCGCGCCCGCGGAGGTGAACCGGAGAGTGAGCGGGAGCAGTTGGACCGTGCGGTAGCCGGACTCATCCGCGAGATCGAATCGGGCACCGAGGAGCGGATGATCCTCACCGAGCTGCCGAACAACGCCGTACCCGCGCACATCCGCGACGCCGTTGCCGACCTTCCTGTCCCGCGGGCTCCCGGGACCGCGCAACCCGACCACGGCGACGCCGAGCCGGAAGTCGCGAACCTGAGCTCCCACAGAACACCGCCCCCGATCCCGGAAACCGCCGCACCGACCACGGACCGCCCGTACGCACACCTGAGCAACACCGCCTTGCGCGAGGCGATCCGCAAGGCGGCGACCGCCACCCGCACCACTCGAACAGCAGCCGACCACGCGGAATCGAGGGCCGCCCACGCCGAACAGCAAGCGGGAGCCGGAACCGGTCCGGCGGTCCTTGCGTTCGAGCGACACCGGCAGGACCTGCTCACCCGCGCGGCGGCGATCCGTGACGTCCGCTCGATCACCGACGCCGTGGCCCAGCACACCTCCGCGCAGCAGAACGCGGGCGAGCGACTGCGCCAGCTCGACCAGCAGTTGGCCGCCGTTGGACGGTTCGGCCGTCCGGTCCTACGAGGTCAAGAACGAGCCCTCGTCGAGGCTGAACGCGCCACCGTCTATGCGTACGAGACGCATATGACCGGAGAACTGGACACGTTGCACAGCCGCCTTCGTGAACGAGCTGTCATTGCCGGACCTGGTGAAGAACACGAGGGAGCCTTGGAGGACGCGGCGATACTCCAGCGCGACCTGGGGACCCACATGCAGCGTGCCCGGGAGAAAGACGAGCAGGCTGCTGTGCGGCTTCGACGTGAGGCAACGAAGGCCCGCGGTATGGCTTCCGGAGCAGCACACCGAGAGGCGCGTCTCCGCCAAGAGCTGGAGAACCGAACCAGCCTTGAGGAAGACGCGACGGACAACAGGCCGTACCGAGAACGGCCTCGTGTAACTGGCACTGCACGTGCCAACGAGGCGTACTCGGCTTCCCCTCCGACCTCAGAACTAGACGTCCCGCCTTCGGCACAGGGATTGTGAACGCCGTAGTCGATCATGGATAAAGGCTGCCGGACACACCGCTGCCAGAGATGTGTCCGGAGCACGAGCCGCTGTTCGTGGGCCGCTCCGAGACGAACGGCGCGACGTCAGGCGCGGGTGAGCCAGCGCAGTCGTTCGGTGTCGGTGACGTGGGTTCGTTCGTGGTCGAGTTCGAGTTTGGCGAGGTGGGCGTAGTGGTCGATGACGTCCGTGGTGAAGGCGTCGTGGGCGAGGGTGCTGTCTTCGAAGACGGTGAGGGCGTCGGCGAGGGTGGGGAGGACGGGGATGTGGTGGGTGCGGTAGGAGTTGCCGGTTTCGGGTGGGCCGGGGTCGAGTTTGTGGTCGATGCCGTGGGTGATGGCGGCGAGGGTTGCGGCGAGTGCGAGGTAGGGGTTGGCGTCGGCTCCGGGGACGCGGATCTCCAGGTGGAGGGTGTCGTCGTGGCCGATGACGCGGATGGCGCAGGTGCGGTTGTCGTAGCCCCAGTTGAAGGTGGCGGGGGCGAAGGAGTCGGGGGTGAAGCGTTTGTAGGAGTTG
>NZ_LIRL01000447.1 GCF_001419795.1 Streptomyces niveiscabiei | reverse complement strand
GGCCAAGGTCAGGGGGGTCAGGGGGGTCAGGGGCAGGACGGTCAGGGCGGCGGTCAGATGACGCCCGGCGGCGGGTACGGCGAACTGCCCGGCGGCACCAGTGAGATGCGTACGCCGCCCAGCGGCACCGGCTCCACCGAGGGCACCTCCGGCTCCGGCACCGAAGGCGGCACCGAGGCCGACGGCACCCAAGGCGGCCCCGGCGGCATGGGCGGCGGCATGGGCATGGGCGGCGCGAACAGCGACCTGACCGCCTACCTGAAGAAGCACCAGGACGGCGCCAAGTGGCTGCTCGCGGTGTCGAGTTCACAGAGCGCGGCCCAGCTGATCCTCAGCAGCGGCGAACCGGTGATCTCCATGTGGGGCTGGTCCGGCAGCGACAAGGCGATGACCCTCACCAAGCTGAAGGAACTGGTCGCGAAGGGCGAGCTGCACTACATCCAGATCGGCGGCGGCATGGGCGGCGGCCCCGGCGGCGGCTCGAACGTCAGCTCCGAGGTCACGGAGTGGGTCCAGAAGAACGCGACGGCGGTGAAGGAGAGCGACTACAGCAAGAGCACATCCGCATCCACCTCCACCTCCACCTCCAACCAGTCGACGATCTACCGACTGGACCCCTCGGACGTGAGCTGACCTCCCCCACACCACGGACGGCCCCCAACCCACCCGGATTGGGGGCCGTTTCACTCCCCCGTGAGGTCAACTCGCGTAGATCACCCCCGATTTGCCGTTTCTTGACACCGAACAGACATGCCGGATTCATTTACATGACCTCATGTCCATGTCACGCTCCCCCTGTTGCCCCCCACTCAACACGCGTAGACAGGACACTCCCTATGCTGGCGACACGCATACGCCGCCGCTGGAAGCCGGTGGCGCTGACGACCGCAGCGGTCCTGGTGGGCCTCGCCGTACCCGCGGTGACGGCGACCCCGGCCTCCGCCACGACCACGGCGTACGACTCGACGTACTACAAGAACGCGGTCGGCAAGACGGGGGCGAGCCTCAAGTCCTCGCTGCACACGATCATCAGCAGCCAGACGAAGATCTCGTACTCCGCGGTGTGGGACGCGCTGAAGGCGACGGACCAGGACCCGAACAACAGCAGCAACGTGATCCTGCTCTACAGCGGCGCCTCGCGCAGCAAGTCGCTCAACGGCGGGGACGTCGGCGACTGGAACCGCGAGCACGTGTGGGCCAAGTCGCACGGCGACTTCGGCGAGGTGACCGGCCCCGGCACGGACCTGCACCACCTGCGCCCGGCGGACGTCCAGATCAACAGCATCCGGGGGAACCTGGACTTCGACAACGGCGGCAGCGCGGTCACCAACGGCGGTGGCAGCAAGGTCGATTCGGACTCCTTCGAGCCGCGCGCCGCGGACAAGGGCGACGTCGCCCGCATGATCCTCTACATGGCCGTGCGGTACGACGGCGGCGACGGCTTCGCCGACCTGGAGCCGAACGAGAAGGTCAACAACGGCAGCAACCCGTACATCGGCAAGCTCTCCGTCCTGAAGGCGTGGAACGAGCAGGACCCGCCGAGCGCCTTCGAGGAGCGCCGCAACCAGGTCATCTACGACACGTACCAGCACAACCGCAACCCGTTCATCGACCACCCGGAGTGGGTCGAGGCGATCTGGTAGCAACTGCCTTCAGCGGCGCGGGCGTTCCCCTGGACCGGGGAGCGCCCGCGTCGTCGTCCCGCCGGTACGACACCCTTCCCACAGCGCGCGCAACCCTGCCCACGGCGCGCGCACAAGATCCACGTACCCCGCCAGAAATCCCCGACTCCCTTTCCGAGCAAGGGAGTTGGCCTTCCACAGCCGCACAACGGATCATGGGGCGAGCGGTCGAGCGGGAGGGGAAGTACGACGGTGAGCTACGCCCTGGAGATGAGTACGGGGGACATGCGGCAGGTGGTGCGGCTGCTGACGGCGGTGGAGCGGACGCCCGCGCAGGAGGAGCACCTCGGCAGGGTGCGGGAGCGCTGCAAGGCGCTGGACGTCAGACTTGAGAGCCAGGGGGCGCACTACGACGTACCGGTGATCCGGGCGCTGGAGGAGCTGATCGACGGCGTCCCGTCGAGGACCGTGTGCCCCGCGTACGCCCATGCCTTCCACGAGGTCGTGACGTCCTGCTTCTCGTACACCACCGACCTGGGCAGCTGGCGCCGGATGTCCTGGTTCCAGACGGTCTCCAACGACCTTGCCCGCAACGGCATCACGCCGGCGCTCCTCCCCGAGACGTTCCTGTTCTCCGGCCCGCCGCTGCCCCTCCCCCACCCGGGCGG
>NZ_LIRL01000446.1 GCF_001419795.1 Streptomyces niveiscabiei | reverse complement strand
GTCCGGTACGGGCCGGCGCTCCCCGCCGACGGGGTTCCCGTTCTGCCGTTTCTCGCTGATGCCCTGGCCTCCGTGGCCTCGCGCGCGGGTGTGGAGCCGGTGGGAGGCGGCGGCGCTGTACGGGAGGCGGCGTGTGGGTACTGGGCGCGGCGGGGTGTTGAGGTCGAGGCCGGGCGGGTGGTGGTGGCTCCGGGGGCGCCCGCGCTGTTGCTGGCGTTGACCGCGGCTCTTGGTGGGGACGTGCTGGTGCCGAGGCCCTGTGCCGCGTGGTGGGCGCCGTACGCGCGGCTGCTGGGGCGGCCGGTGTTCCATGTCGCGACGCCTGCCGAGTGCGGGGGAGTGCCGGACCCGTACGCGCTGCTGGAGACCGTGCGGCGGGTGCGTGAGGAGGGCGGGGAGCCGCGTCTGCTCGTACTGTCGCCCGCCGACGACCCCACGGCCACCGTCGCGCCCCCGGAGGCCGTGCACGAGGCCGTGGAGGCCGCCGAGGGGNNCGTCAGCGACCTCGCGGGCGCGCTCCTGCCGTCCGGCTGGCCCGCGGCGACGGCCCGCTTCCCCGCCGGAACCGACCTCCACGCGCGTGTGCTGGACGTCCTCACCGCGCTCGGCGCCCGCGTCGCCACCCCGGTCGCGGCAGCCGCCGCCCGCGCGCTGGAGGAGCCCGACGAGGTCACCGCGCGCGTCCAGGCCGTCGTACGCCTCCACGCGCGCGTGGCCGACGCCGTGCACCGCACCGCCGTCACGGCGGGCGCGCTGTCCCGGCCCCCGCGCGCGGGGCGCCACGTGTACGTGGATCTGGGCCCTCTGCGTGCCGCGCTCGCCGCGCGCGGGGTCGGTGACGCTCAGGAACTGGAGGACCACCTCACCGGACGGCTCGGCATGCCCGCGCCCGGCGGGCACCGGTTCGGCGACGACCTGGGCGCCCTGCGCGTACGCCTGTCCACGGGCGCCCTGCTGGGCGCGACGGACGCCGAACGGGCGGAATGCCTCACGTCACCCTCGCCGTTGGAACTGCCACACGTGCACCGCGCGTTGACCCTCGTGAGGTCGGTCTTCGACGGCCTCCGGAGCGACGCTCAGCGATGGGAGCCTCGATGACGCAGCAGTCCGAGTCGACAGCGGCCACGACCACGCGGGACACCACGGTCCCGGCGGACCCCTCCTCCCTCGCGCCCCCGTCCCCGCCGCTCGCCGAACCCCGGCCGCTGGGCGAGCGCAGGGTGTGGCCGCGGGCGTTCCACGACCGGCTGACCGCGCCGTTGCCCGGCCTCAAAGCGATGGCCCGCTTCGCCCGCGAGGGCTCCGTGCGCCCCGGCAGAGAGGGCCTCGCGGACGTCACCCGGCTGCCCGTCACCCCCGGCGCGCCCCCGCGCGTGGACGCCGGCACCATCGCCGTCACCTGGGCGGGACACGCCAGCTGGGTGGTGAGCGTCGGCGGGCTCACCGTCCTCACCGACCCGGTCTGGTCGCGCCGCATCCTCGGCACGCCCGCGCGCATCACCCCCGTCGGCGTCCCCTGGGAGACGCTCCCGACGGTCGACGCCGTCGTCATCAGCCACAACCACTACGACCACCTCGACGCCCCCACCCTGCGCCGCCTCCCGCGCGACACGCCCGTGTTCGTGCCCGCGGGGCTCGCCGTCTGGTTCCGGCGGCGCCGCTTCACACGCGTGACGGAACTCGACTGGTGGGAGGCCGCCGAACTCTCCGGCGTGCGCTTCGACTTCGTGCCCGCCCACCACTGGTCCAAGCGCACCCTCACCGACACCTGCCAGTCCCTGTGGGGCGGCTGGGTCCTCACCGCGCCCGACGGCGGGCGCGTCTACTTCGCCGGGGACACCGGCTACGGCCACTGGTTCTCCCGCATCGGCCAGCGCTACCCCGGCATCGACCTCGCCCTGCTGCCGATCGGCGCCTACGACCCGCGCTGGTGGCTCAGCGACGTCCACTGCGACCCCGAGGAGGCCGTACGCGCCGCGCTGGACGTCGGCGCGCGCAGGATGGCGCCGATGCACTGGGGGACGTTCGTCCTGTCGGCGGAACCCGTCCTGGAACCCCTCACGCGCGTGCGCGCCGCCTGGAAGGCGGCGGGACTCGACCGGGACGACCTGTGGGACCTGCCGATCGGGGGATCACGCATCCTGGACTAGGCGGACCCCGACCCGCCCTGATGGGCCCGCGACGGCCCCCGCAGCCGCCGCCACAGCACCGGCGCCGCGCTGATCGTCAGAGTCAGCGCGACCGCCGCGACGACACCCTCCCAGGGCTCCGGGAACAGCGAACCGCCCAGGATGCCGATCAGCTGGTAGGTCACCGCCCACGCGAGACAGGCCGGCAGGTTGCCCCGCACGAACCGCCGCAGCGGCCAGTCCGCGAGGAGGCACGCCAGCATCACCGGGAGCCGCCCGGCGGGCACGAGCCGGGACAGGACGAGGACGGCGACGTTGTGCTCGGCGAGCCGCTCCTGCGCCTGCGCCAGCTTCTCCTCAGGCGCCCGCGCGCGGATCGCCGCCAGCCACCGCGAGCCGTTCTTCGACCTCATCCCGCGCCGCCCCAGCCAGTACAGCGCCGCGTCCCCGCAGAACGCCGCGAAGGACGCCGTCACGAACACCAGCGCCAGCGCGAACGGCGCCGTCTGATGGAACGCCACCACGGCCGCCGAACTCACCAGCGCCCCCGTCGGCACCACCGGCACCAGCGCCCCGAGCAGCACCAGCAGGAACAGCGTCGGATACCCGATCGCCTGCTGCGTCGACTCGGTGGCCCCGGTCGACGCGCCCGCCGCCAGCCACCCCCAGCTCACCGGGCGACCTCCGGGCGCACGCTCTGCCCGTGCGCCAGTTTGTGCACCGCCACGTGAGGCGCGCGCTCGGCGGCCAGGCGCACGAACTCGTCACCCGGCGCATGGAACTCATGGGGGCGCACGGCGTCCATCCCGATCGGCCAGTACGTGCCGTAGTGCACCGGAACGGCGCTGCGCGGCCCCAGCAGCGCGAGCGCCTCGGCCGCGCGCCCCGCGTCCAGATGCCCCTCCCCGAGGTACGGGCCCCAGCCGCCCACCGGCAGCAGCGCCACGTCGACCGGCCCGACCTCCTTCGCCATCCCCTCGAACAGCCCCGTGTCCCCGGCGAAGTACGTCCGCGCCGCGCCCTCCACGACGTACCCCAGCGCGGGCGCGCGCTGCGGGCCCACCGGCAGCCGCCGGCCGTCGTGCCGCGCCGGGACCGCGCGCACGCGCACCGGCCCGACAGCCGTCTCGTCACCCGGCGCGACCTCGGTGACGTCCAGGTGGGACAGGCGCCGCAGACCCGGGACGGCGCGCGGAGCGCCCCGGGGCACCAGCAGGCGCGTGCCCGGCGCGAGCCGCGCCAGCGAGGGAATGTGCAGATGATCGGAGTGCAGGTGCGAGACGAGCACCGCGTCCGCGCGCGCCGCCTCCTCCGGGGGTGTCGCGCCGCGCCGCCGCCTCAGGTGCGCGAGCCTGCGCGCGAACAGGGGGTCGGTCAGCAGGCGCACGTTCGAATCCTCGACCGTGCAGGTGGCGTGACCCCACCAGGTGATCTCCACCGGCACCCCTTTGCCTCCTTCGCGCGACTCCCCCGAAGCCTACGGGCAGGAGTAGGGTCGGCGGCGAAACCCAGAGGTGAGGGGGCGCCATGGGACCGGTGCGCGTCACGGCGATCGCGAGTCTGACGCCGCTTCAGGAGCTCGACGACGACCCCTTCCTCGTGGACTCCCGCACCCAGCACGCCATCTGCGCCCGCTGGGCCGAGGAGCACGGCTACACCGTCGTCCGCGAACTCGTCGTCAGCGGACTGCGCGCCGACCACTGCGTCCTGTGGGACGGCGTCCGCCCCGGTGCCGACCTGTTCGTCGCGCCCAGCGCACGCGTGCTGGAGAGCGCCCTGTCCTCCGTCGAGGAGTTCACCGCCGAATGCGAACGCCGCGGGGTACGGGTGGAGACCGTGGGCGGCGCGGAACCCGCCTACGACGCGCAGATGAAAGCCCGCGTCCACCGCAGGCTGTCCATGCCGACGGCCGGATACGACGGCCGCTAGGCCCTGCCGGCGTCCGGACGGCGTTGTCAGTGGTGTGTGACAGGGTGGAGCCGTGAAGAGCGGAGGGCATTGGCGGCGGATCGCCAGTCAGGCAGGGCGCAGCATCACGGTGTGGGCGGCGTCCACGCTCACGATGCTCGTCCTCGCCGGGATCCTGCCCGACTTCCGGCTCACCTCGAACGACGGCGACAGCGCAACCCGCATCGCCGTCACCGCAGGCGCCGGAGCCGGCGTGTTCGGTGTCCTGTCCGCCCTGGTGTGGCCCGTCCTCGTCCGCCTGCTGCTGCTCGTGCCCGCGCTCGTCCTCGGCCTGCTGGTGTTCGCGCTCAACGGCTCGCTGCTGCTGGTCGCGCTGCGCGTCAACCCGTCCGCGCAGGGCGCCGCCGCCCCCGAGACCGCCGTGATCGTCGCCGCCGTCATGTCCGCCGTCGCCTCCGCGACCGGCGGCGCCCTCGCCGTCCGCGACGACGACGCCTACCGCCGCCGCCTCTACCGCCTCGCCGACCGCCGCCGGCGCGGCGGCCCCGCGAGCCCCCAAACGCCCGGGACGGTCTTCCTCCAGTTCGACGGCGTCGGCCACGACCTCCTGCACACGGCCGCGCACACGGGCCTCATGCCGACCGTCGCCCGCTGGCTCGACACGGACGGCGGCAGCCACCGCCTCACCCCCTGGCGCACCGACTGGTCCAGCCAGACCGGCGCCAGCCAACTCGGCATCCTGCACGGCTCCAACCACGACGTCCCCGCCTTCCGCTGGTACGAGAAGGACACCCGGGAGGTCATGGTCTGCAACCGCCCCACCAGCGCCGCCGAACTCCAGCGCCGCGCGGTCGAGCGCACCCGCGACAGCGGCCTGCTGTCCGCCGACGGCGCGAGCCGCGGCAACCTCTTCGGCGGCGGCGCCGACGAACAGGCCCTCGTGCTGTCCGTCGCCGCCCGCCGCAGGCGCGAGAACCGCTCCCGCGCCGGGTACTTCGCCTACTTCTCCGACCCCGCCAACGCCGTCCGCACGGCGCTGTCGTTCGTCGCCGAGGTCGGCCGCGAGATCGGCCAGTCCACCCGCGCGCGGGTACGCCGCAAGCGCCCGCGCGTGAAGCGCGGCGGCCTCTACCCGCTGGTGCGCGCGTTCGCGACGGTCGTCGAGCGGGACGTCGTGGTCGCCGCCGTCATGGGCGACATGCTCGCCGGGCGCACGTCGGTGTACGCCGACCTCGTCGCCTACGACGAGGTCGCCCACCACTCCGGGCCGCTCAGCCGCGACGCCGAGAAGGTCCTCGCCCGCCTCGACCGCTCCCTCGCGCTGATCGAGAAGGTCGCCGAGCACGCGCCGCGCCCGTACCGGATCGTCGTCCTGTCCGACCACGGCCAGAGCCCCGGAGAGACCTTCCGGGCGCGCTACGGACTCACCCTCGGCGACCTGGTCCGCGCCGGCTGCGGGCTGCCCGTGCCGCGCCGCGCCGAGCGCACGCACAGCGGCGCCGAGGCGCGGGCCGCCGTCCGCGCGGCGCTGCGCCGGCCCGTCGAGGAGCGCGGCGAGCGCCACCGGCCCTCGCGCCGCTCCGAACCGGTCGTGCTGGCCTCCGGGAACCTCGGCCTGATCTCCTTCCCCGACGTCCCGCACCGGATGACGAAGGAGGAGATCGACGCCCGCCACCCCGCGCTGCTGACGACCCTCGCCAACCACCCCGGCGTCGGCTTTCTGCTGGTGGCCAGCGCCGAGCACGGCGGGGTCGTCCTCGGCGCGTACGGCGCGGAGCTCCCGGTCGCCGAACTCGTCGATGGCCAGGGCCCGTTGGCGCCCTTCGGGCGGGGCGCCGCCGACGCCGTACGCCGGACGCACGGCTTCCCGCACACCGCCGACGTGATGGTCAACTCCTTCCACGAACCGGCCGACGGGGAGGTGCTCGCGTTCGAGGAGCAGATCGGGTCGCACGGCGGGCTCGGGGGCGCCCAGGGGAAGCCGTTCCTGCTGTCCCCGCGCGCGTTGTCGGAGCCCGTCGGGGAGGGGGAGGAGCTGGTGGGCGCGGAGCAGGTGCACCAGGTGCTGCGGCGGTGGCTGGGCGAGGCGAACGGGCCGCAGGTGCCGGTGCAGGACACGGACGAGGACCGGCAGGCGGCATAGGCGCATAGGCGCGAGGGGGACGCGGTCCGCAGAGTGCGCCGTAGTCGTACGAGCCGAAAATGAGCTGCGATCCCTCACGGCGCCCACCCACACTGTCGTCGTGCAAGCAGCCGTCACCATCACTCCCGCCCGTCTCCCCGAACTCCTCCTCGGCCTCGCCACCGTCCGGCCGGTGTTCGTGTGGGGTGCGCCAGGCATCGGAAAGTCCTCCCTGGTACGGGAGTTCGCCGCCTCGCTGGGCCTGGAGTGCGTGAGCCTGCTCGGGACGCAGCTCGCCCCGGAGGACCTGATCGGCGTGCCGCAGATCCGGGACGGCCGCTCGGTGTTCTGCCCGCCGGAGACGATCGCCCGCGACGAGCCGTACTGCCTGTTCCTGGACGAGCTGAACGCGGCCACCCCCGACGTGCAGAAGGCGTTCTACTCGCTGATCCTCGACCGCCGCATCGGCGCCTACGAACTCCCCGAGGGGTCGATCGTCGTCGGCGCCGGGAACCGCGCCACCGACAACGCGCTCGCCCGCCCCATCGCGTCCGCGCTGGTCAACCGCCTCGCGCACGTCCACCTGGAGGTGTCGGCGAAGGACTGGCTGGCCTGGGCGGCGGGCGCCGGCATCCACCCGTGGATCCTCGACCACCTCACCGACCGCCCCGACCACCTCTGGTCCAAGCCCCCGAAGACCGAGGAGCCGTTCTCCACGCCCCGCTCCTGGCACATGCTCTCCGACGCCCTGCACTCCTTCGGCCAGGGCCTCGACGAGCAGACCCTCAAGGTCCTCGCGCACGGCACGCTGACGCCCGCGCACGCGACCGCGTTCTGCGGGTACGTCAAGATCGTGCGCAGCCGCTTCGGCATCGAGGCCGTGCTGCGCGGCGACGCCCGCTGGCCGCACCGGGTCGAGGACCGCGACCTGCTGTACTTTCTCGCCGAGTCGTTCCGCGAGCGCCTCGTGAAGGAACTCCCCGCGAACAAGGAGCACATGTCGGCGAACGGCCGCCAGACCGCGTACCGCGCGAAGGCGCTGCTCGTCCAACTCGCCGAGATCTCCGTGGAGATCGCCCAGGGCGTCATCGCCTCCGACGCCGACGGCAACCCGCTCCTGCCGTCCTGGTTCCTCGTCGAGGCGGCCCGCGACATGCCCCGGCTCGTCGAGGCGCGCACATGAGCCGGGGCGGGCGGCAGAAGAAGAAGCGGGACGTCGCGGGGGAGGCGTTCGCCGAGGGGATGCGGCTGATGCGGGCCAACCCGGCGCTCAACTCCGTGCCGCTCAGCACCTGCCGGCACGAGGACTGCGAACTCGCGCCCCACGACGGCCTGTTGCGCGTCCTGTCCGACGGCGTCGCCCACGCCCACCCCGCCCGGCACGCCGAACCCGCCGACTGGGCCTGGGCGTTGGCGCACGCCGCCCTCCACCTCGGCTTCGGGCACGTGCCCGCCGAGCGCGGCGAACGCGTCCAGCCTGACCGCTTCGACCTCGCCGCGCGCTGCGCCGTCGTCAACCGGTTCCTGCTCACGTTCCCCGTCGGCCGCACCCCCGAGGACCTTCCGCCCTCCTATCCCGACGGCGACGAGGAGCAACTCGCCGCGCGCTGGCGGCGCGAGGGCATCCCACCCGCCTACGACCGCCTCGGCACGGCCGGTTCCGAAGCCGATCAGGTCCTTCTCACCTGGAGCGACAAGTACCGGCAACCACCGGACTGGCAGCCGGAGTTCGCGCAGGCCCTCACCCGTACGATGAGTGCCGCCCTGGACGTCGCGGGCGGGCGGCGCGACAGCGTCACCGGCGAGCGGGAACCCCTGCGGCCCTGGCACCGCGCGCTGAGCTGGTTCGTCTCCTCCTACCCCCTGCTCGGCGGCATCGCCTCCGGCATCACCCTCGTCGCCGACGCCGAACTCGCCCGCGCCCACGGCATATCCGTCGCCGCCGTCGACGCCGGGGCCGGGGAGATCTACGTCAACCCGCTGTGCCAACTCGACGACGAGGAATGGCGGTTCGTCCTCGCGCACGAGATGCTGCACGCCGCCCTGCGCCACGGCGACCGGTGCGGGCCCCGCGACCCGTACCTCTTCAACGTCGCCTGCGACTACGTCGTCAACGCCTGGCTGCGTGAGATGCAGGTCGGAGTGATGCCCGAAGGGAGCCTGTACGACGCCGAGTTGGCCGGGCTGTCCGCCGAGGAGGTGTACGACCGGATCGCCGGCGACCTGCGGCGGATGCGGCGCCTGGGGACCCTGCGCGGGAAAGGGCGAGGCGACATCCTCGGCGGGCCCCTCGGGGCGCCCCGCGACCATGTCGACCTCGACGAGTTCTACCGGCGCGGGCTGTGCCAGGGCTTCGAACTCCACGACCGGCAGCAACGCGGTTTCCTGCCCGCCGGGTTGGTCGAGGAGATCCGGGCGCTCAGCCAGCCGCCGCTGCCGTGGGACGCGCGACTCGCCCGCTGGTTCGACGAGTTCGTGCCACGGCCCGAACCCCTGCGGACGTACTCCCGGCCCTCCCGGCGGCAGGCCGCCACCCCCGACATCCCGCGCGCCGGACGGTACTTCCCGCCCGAGGAGGTCGCCCGCTGCACGTTCGGCGTCGTCCTCGACACCTCCGGCTCCATGGAGCGGACGCTGCTCGGGAAGGCGCTCGGCGCCATCGCCTCCTACGCCGAGGCCCGGGACGTGCCCGCCGCGCGCGTCGTGTTCTGCGACGCGGCGCCCTACGACGCCGGGTACCTGCCCGTCGCCGAGATCGCCGGGCGGGTTCGGGTACGCGGGCGCGGGGGGACCGAACTCCAGCCCGGGATCGACCTGTTGACCCGCGCCGGGGACTTCCCGAAAGGGGCGCCCGTGCTCGTCATCACCGACGGCTGGTGCGACGTACTGCGCGTGCGACAGGAGCACGCCTACCTTCTTCCACAAGGACGCCGCCTGCCGTTCACCCCACGAGGGCCGGTCTTCCACATGCGGTGAACCGGAGTGTGATCGGATAGGGTCACGCGGCCCCGGTACCGGGACCGATGTGACAGCGAAAGGGATTCAACGTGGCCACCACGCGCACCGCACACACCGTCTGGGAAGGCAACCTGGTCGAGGGGAACGGCACCGTCGCCTTCGACTCCTCCGGCATCGGCTCGCAGGCCGTGTCGTGGCCGTCGCGCGCGGAGGCCGCGAACGGGAAGACCAGCCCCGAGGAACTGATCGCCGCCGCGCACTCCAGCTGCTTCTCCATGGCGCTCTCGCACGGCCTCACCGGCGCCGGGACCCCGCCCACCCGGCTGGAGACCAAGGCCGACGTCACGTTCCAGCCCGGCACCGGCATCACCGGCATCCACCTCACCGTCCGCGGTGAGGTGCCCGGCCTCGACGCGGAGGGCTTCGCCGCCGCGGCCGAGGACGCGAAGAAGAACTGCCCGGTGAGCCAGGCGCTCGCGGGGACGACGATCACGCTGACGGTCGAGTCGGCCTGAAACAGGGCGTAAGCGGTTACTGCCGTTCGCCGGCGCGCGGGATTCCTTCGGGACCCGCGCGCTTCGTCGTACGGAGGCAAGGCCCCCTTGACAACCCTCCGCTCAAGTTTTGTGCTGGAGAGTCCGAGGCACCCGGACGGAAGGGGACGGCGATGGGGCGGCCGGTCGGGATCGATCTGGGGACCACCAACTCCGTGGTGGCGGTGCTGGAGGGCGGGGAGCCCACCGTCGTCGCCAATGCCGAGGGGGCGCGGACCACGCCGTCCGTGGTCGCCTTCGCCAAGAACGGGGAGGTGCTGGTCGGGGAAGTCGCCAAGCGGCAGGCCGTCACCAACGTCGACCGGACCGCGAGGTCCGTCAAGCGGCATATGGGAGACGGGAGTTGGCGATTCCCTGAGCAGGGGGACATCGACGGGACGCGGCTGCGGGCCCAGGAGCTCTCCGCCCGGGTGTTGCAGAAACTCAAGCGGGACGCGGAGGCCTACCTCGGCGAGGACGTGACCGACGCCGTCATCACCGTGCCCGCCTACTTCGACGACGCGCAGCGGCAGGCGACCAAGGAGGCCGGGGAGATCGCCGGGCTGAAGGTGCTGCGGATCATCAACGAGCCCACCGCCGCCGCCCTCGCGTACGGGCTCGACCGCGGCGACGAACAGACCGTGCTCGTCTTCGACCTCGGCGGCGGCACGTTCGACGTCTCGCTGCTGGAGATGGGCGACGGCGTCATCGAGGTCAAGGCCACCAACGGCGACACGCTGCTCGGCGGGGACGACTGGGACCAGCGGATCGTGGAGCACCTGGTCAAGCGGTTCACGAGCCAGTACGGCGTGGACCTCGGCAAGGACAGGATGGCCGTCCAACGCCTGCGCGAGGCCGCCGAGAAGGCGAAGATCGAGCTGTCGTCGTCGACCGAGACCACCGTCAACCTGCCGTACATCACCGCGTCGGCGGAGGGCCCGCTCCACCTGGACGAGAAACTGACGCGGGCTCAGTTTCAGGAGCTCACCGCCGACTTGCTCGACCGCTGCCGCACACCGTTCCACCAGGCCGTCAAGGACGCGAAGGTGCAGCTCTCGGCGGTCGACCACGTCATCCTGGTCGGCGGATCGACGCGGATGCCCGCGGTGACCGACCTGGTACGGGAGTTGACCGGCAAGGACCCGCACAAGGGCGTCAACCCGGACGAGGTCGTCGCGCTCGGCGCCTCGCTCCAGGCCGGGGTGATCCGCGGCGACGTGAAGGACGTCCTCCTCCTCGACGTCACCCCGCTGTCCCTCGGCATCGAGACCAAGGGCGGCATCATGACGAAGCTCATCGAGCGCAACACCACGATCCCCACCCGGCGTTCGGAGATCTTCACGACCGCCGCCGACAACCAGCCCTCCGTCGGGATCCAGGTCTACCAGGGCGAACGCGAGATCGCCGCGTACAACAAGAAGCTCGGCGTCTTCGACCTCACCGGCCTGCCGCCCGCCCCGCGCGGCGTCCCGCAGATCGAGGTCGCGTTCGACATCGACGCCGACGGGATCATGCACGTCTCGGCGAAGGACCTCGCGACCGGCCGCGAGCAGAAGATGACCGTCACCGGCGGCTCGGCGCTGCCCAAGGACGCCATCGACCGGATGATGCGCGACGCCGAACAGTACGCCGACGACGACCGCAGGCGGCGCGAGTCCGTCGAGACCCGCAACCAGGCCGAGCAACTCGTGTACCAGACCGAGAAGTTCGTCCGGGAGAACGAGCAGAGCGTCCCGGCGGAGATCCGCGCGGAGGTGACCGCCGCCGTCGACGAGGTGAAGACGCTGCTCCAAGGGGAGCCGGACACCGCCGAGTTGAGGGCCGGCGTGGAGAAGCTGTCCGCCGTGAGCCAGCGGATGGGGCAGGCGATGTACGCGCGCGCCCAGGAGCCGGACGGGCCGCCGCCCCGGCCGGAGGAGGACGGCGTGGTGGACGCCGAGATCGTCGACGACGAACGGGACGGGAAGGGCGGAGCCGCTTAGCGAGGACGCAGGTGGGGAAAGTGCCCCGCACCTGCGTACAGTGGCCGAAAGAGGGCCGAAAGAGGTACGGACAGGGGGAGTGGTCATGGCCACCAGAGAGCAGGCCGGCGCCGAGCAGATGATCGCGGAGGCGCGCAAGGCGTTCTTCGTGGTGTTCGCCTTCGTGGCCGTCGTCTGGGCGATCCAGCTCGCCAACTTCGCCGACGACTACGGCCTCTCCCGCGACTACGGCATCGTCTCCGGCGATGCCGGCTCCCTCACGCACATCCTCACCGCGCCGTTCCTGCACTGGAACTGGGCCCACCTGGAGAGCAACTCGGGGCCGCTGTTCGTCTTCGGGTTCCTCGCCGCGTACCGGGGCGTCGCCAAGTTCCTCGTGCTGTCCGGGCTGGTCGCCGTGGTCAGCGGCATGACCGTCTGGCTCTTCGAGGCCGACCGGGTGTCCACCGTCGGCGCGAGCGGGCTGATCTTCGGTTACTTCGGGTACGTCGTCGTACGCGGCCTCTTCGACCGGCACCTGATCGACAGCCTGATCGGCGTCGTCATGGGCGCGTCGTTCGCGTACCTCCTCACGGTCGCCGTCCCCGGCACGCCCGGCGTGAGCTGGCTCGGCCACCTCGGAGGGCTCGTCGGCGGGCTGCTGGGGGCGTGGCTGCTGCGCGACCGCAGGGCCAAGGCGCCGAAGAGCGGGCCGAGCGCTCCCGCGACCCCCTCGGTGACCGGCGGGAGCGGCGCCAAGGGCGAACTCCCGGCGTCGCCGGCCGACGGCTCACGGGCTGACCTGCACAAGGAGCTCAAGGACCTGGGGTTGTTGTAGCAACCGGTTGCTGAGAGTTACCGCTTTCAGTAACTGTCGCGGATCTCGCGCAGGATGTCCTGCGTACGCTGCGCCGACGCCGCGTGCGTCGTCATGTGGTCCAGGACTTCGAGGTGCGCCGAGACCTCCTTGCGGGAGTCCAGGTACAGCGCGCCCGTCAGGTACTCGGTGACGACCATGTCGGGGAGTTCCGGTTCGGCGAAGCGGAACAGGGAGAACGGCGCGTACGTCCCCGGATGCGGGCCCGCCGCGAACTCGGAGACCTGGAGCGTGACCCGGTCGCGCCGGCTGAACTCCAGGAGTTTGTCGAGCTGTTCGCGCATGACCGAGCCGTCGGTGCTGACCGGGCGGCGCAGCACCGTCTCGTCCATGACGCACCACAGGTGCGGCGGGTTGTCGCGGTCCAGGAGGGACTGGCGGGCGATGCGCAGCGTGACGTGCCGCTCGATGGTCTCCGGGGTGGTCTGCCCGACCGTCCCCGCCTCCAGGACGGCGCGCGCGTACCGCTCGGTCTGGAGGAGGCCCGGCACGAAGTGCGGCTCGTAGGAGCGGATCATCCGCGCCGCGCCCTCCAGGCTGACGTAGAGGCTGAACCACTCGGGCAGCACGTCGTGGAAGCGCTGCCACCAGCCGGGCCGGTTGGCGTCCTCGGCGAGCATGACGAACGCCGCCGCCTCGTCGTTCGGCACCCCGTACGTCTCCAGCAGGACCTGGACGTACGGGATCTTGAGGGCCACCTCGGCGGTCTCCATGCGGCGGACCGTCGCGGGCGCCACCCGCAGGGCGCGGGCCGCCTCCTCCCGGCCGAGGCCGGCCGTCTCCCTCAGCTCCTGGAGCCGTCTGCCGAGTACCACCTGGCCCACGGTGGGCGCGGGTCGCCGCTCACTCACGCCACGTCTCCCCTACGCGTCGAGAACTGTGTGCAGTGTGTCATGTTCCGGTGTGCGTCTCACGGGTGCGAAGAGAGAAACAAGGGCGAGACTGTGGGTGCATGATGTGTGACATATCGTACGCCTCTCGGGTGGCCTGTGACATGTCACGGACCGCGGTTTTACCTTTCCGGTGCCTGCCCATGTCTTGACGGACCATCAGGAACCCGTTTCCTGAAGGTACTTCGCGGTCGCCGGGTCGGCCGGCAGGAGCGTCTCCACGGCCAGTTCGGCGACCGTCACGTCCGTCGGGGTGTTGAACGTGGAGATCGACGACACGAACGACAGGGTCCGGCCCGCGTGCGTGATCCGCAAGGGCAGCGCGAACACCGGGGCGTCCGGGGCGGGTTCGGTGTCCCGGGGCTCCCGGGGCGCCGGGTACGCGGCGACCTCGTCGTACAACTCCCGCAGTCCCGGCGAGCGTTGCAGGGCCAGTTGGCGTTCCATCTGGTGCAGGAGGTGGGCGCGCCACTCGGGGAGGTTGCGGATGCGCGGCGCGAGGCCCTCCGGGTGCAGGGTCAGGCGCATCGCGTTGAGCGGGGGAGCCAGGAGGGTGTCCGCGACGCCGTCCAGCAGCATCGCGATGCCCCGGTTGGCGGCGACGACCGTGTAGACGCCGTCCACCACCAGGGCCGGGTACGGCTCGTAGCCCCGCAGGAGCTGCTCCAGGCCCGCGCGGACTCCGGCGAGCGCCGGGTCGTCGAGCGGGGTCTGCGCATAGCGCGGGGCGTAACCCGCCGCCAGCAGCAGGGCGTTGCGCTCGCGGACCGGCACCTCCAGGTGCTCGGCGAGCCGCAGCACCATGTCCTCGCTCGGGCGCGAACGCCCCGTCTCCACGAAGCTGATGTGCCGCGCCGAGGAGTCCGCGCGGAGCGCCAGCTCCAGCTGGCTGACCTTGCGGTGCTCCCGCCAGGCGCGCAGCAGCGGCCCGACGCCCTGGCCGGGGGTGGCGGAAGGGGGCTCGGTGCCGCTCGCGACAAGGGTCATGCGGATGACCGTATCCGAACGGCCGTACGGGGAAACCGGTTGCGCGAAAAGGGTGAGTGCGCCCGTCGGCAACCGGTTGCTGGTGGCAGGCTGGGAGAACGCCGTACGTCCACGCGAGGGAGTTCGCCATGCCCGCCGAACCGCTGTCCCCGAAGGAGACCGAGGAGCAGCTCGCCGCACTGCCCGGCTGGGCCGTCGAGGGCGGCGCGCTCGGCTGCCGCTACCGGTTCTCCTCCCACTTCGCCGCCACCGCCTTCGTCGTCCATGTCGCCCGTATCCAGGACGAGTTGAACCATCACTCCGACCTCACCCTCGGATACGACACGGTCACCCTGGCCGTCCGCACCCACGACGCCGGGGGCGCCCTCACCGCCCTCGACTTCCAGCTCGCCCGGCGGGTGCGGGAGTCGGCGGTCGCTCACGAGGCGCGCTGAATTGCTCGACTACGACAAGGAGGCCGAGCGGTACGACGCGTTGCGCGGCGGGGAGCCCCGGGCGCAGGCGGCAGCCGGTGCCGTGCTCGGACTGATCCCCCGGGAGGCCCGCTCCCTCCTCGACCTGGGGTGCGGAACCGGCATCGTCACCCGCCGGATCGCCGCCTCCCGGCCCGGGCTGAGAGTGACCGGCGCGGATCTCACCTACGGGATGGCACGGCACGCGGCGGCCCGGCTCCCCGGCGCGATCGTGCTCGCGGACAGCCGCCAACTGCCCTTCGGACACGGCCGGTTCGACGCGGTCACCAGCATCTGGCTGCTCCATCTGCTGCCCGCCCAGGGCGACGTCCGCCGCACCGTCGCCGAGTGCGCGCGGCTGCTGCGGCCCGGCGGGGTGTACGTCACCACGGTCGACAAAGGGCCCTCGCACAATGTGGGGAGCGACATCGACGCCGTCCTCGCCGGGCGCCCCCGGTCGCCGGTGCCGGACAGGGCCGAGGTGGTCGAGGGGTACGCCGCCGAGGCGGGGCTCACTCCGGTGGGCGAGGCGAGGTTCACCGGGCGGGGGCAGGGGCGCAGCCCGCGCCGGACCATCGCCGACCTCAGGCGGGGCTGGTTCATGACCCTGCCGCCGGGCCACCCCCTCGCAGCCGGCTTCGAGGAGCGGCTCGCCGCCCTGCCGGACCAGGAAAGGCCGCGCCCCGACCCGGAGTTCAGGCTGAGAGCGTTCAGGAAAACACGCTAGGACCCGGCAACTCCCGTACCCCCGGCGGCGACTGACCCACCAGAAGCTGTCCGTCCTTCCGGGAGGTACCCCCACCATGCCGCACCCGCGCCGAAGGAACCACACCCCCACGCACACCCCCCGCCTCAGACACCGCCTCGCCCTCCTCACCGCAACAGCCCTCGCCGCCACGGGACTTGTCACCCTCGCCCCCCACCCGGCCGGCGCCGCCACCGCCCGTCAGGTCGAGGCCCTCGACCGAGGCGTGGTCAGTGTCCACACCGACGCGGGGAACCTCGTCAGCTGGCGGTGGCTCGGCACCGACCCGGGCGACGTCGCGTTCAACGTCTACCGCGCCGGAACCAAGGTCAACTCCACCCCGGTCACCGGCTCGACGAACTACTTCCACGCCGGAGCGCCCAACCAGGCCGACTACACGGTCCGCGCGATCGTCGGCGGCGTCGAACAGGCCGACTCCGTGCACGCGGTGCAGTTCCGCACCGGCTACAAGGACGTCCCGATCACCCCGCCCGCAGGCGGCACGACCCCCGACGGCGTGGCCTACACCTACGAGGCGAACGACGCGTCCGTGGGCGACCTCGACGGCGACGGCGCGCTGGACTTCGTCCTCAAGTGGCAGCCGACGAACGCGAAGGACAACTCCCAGTCCGGGTACACCGGGAACACGATCCTGGACGGCGTCAAACTCGACGGCACCCGCCTGTGGCGTATCGACCTGGGCCGCAACATCCGCTCCGGCGCGCACTACACGCAGTTCCAGGTGTACGACTACGACGGCGACCGCAAGGCCGAGGTCGCCGTGAAGACGGCCGACGGGACGGTCGACGGCGGCGGCACGGTGATCGGCAACTCCGGCGCGGACCACAGGAATTCAAGCGGATACGTGCTGTCGGGGCCGGAGTACCTGACGATGTTCAACGGCCAGACCGGACGCGCGATGCAGACCGTCGACTACGTCCCGGGGCGCGGCACGGTCTCGTCCTGGGGCGACTCGTACGGCAACCGGGCGGACCGGTTCCTCGCGGGCACCGCCTACCTGGACGGCGCCCGGCCCTCGCTGATCATGGCGCGCGGCTACTACACGCGCACGGTCATCGCGGCCTGGGACTGGCGCGGCGGCGCCTTCACCCGCCGGTGGACCTTCGACACCACCTCGTCCACCAACTCCGGCAAGGGGTACGACGGCCAGGGCTCGCACAGCCTCTCCGTCGGGGACGTCGACAACGACGGCCGGGACGAGATCGTGTACGGCGCGATGGCCGTCGACGACAACGGCAACGGGCTGTGGACCACACGGACCGGCCACGGCGACGCGCAGCACCTCGGCGACCTCGACCCCGCGCACCCGGGCCTGGAGTACTTCAAGGTCTCCGAGTCGACGTCCCAGCCCGCCGAGCTGTACATCAACCCCGCGAACGGCACGGTCAACTGGCGGCTCGCCGCCTGCTGCGACAACGGGCGCGGGGTCGCCGGCGACATCTGGGCCGGCAACGACGGCGCCGAGGTCTGGTCGGCCTCGGACACCTCGATCCGCGACGAGGCGGGCGCGGCGAAGGGGCGCGAGCCGTCGTCCGTCAACTTCCTGTCCTGGTGGGACGGCGACCCCGTCCGCGAACTCCTCGACGGCACCCGCATCGACAAGTACGGCACCTCGTCGGACACGCGGCTGCTGACCGGCTCCGGCGTCCACTCCAACAACGGCACGAAGGCGACCCCCGCGCTGTCCGGCGACATCCTCGGCGACTGGCGCGAGGAAGTCGTCTGGGCGACCTCTGACAACAGGGCCCTGCGGATCTACTCGACGCCGTACGAGACGTCCACGAAGATCACGACGCTGCTCCACGACACCATGTACCGCACGGGGCTCGCCTGGCAGAACACCGCCTACAACCAGCCCCCGCACCCCAGCTTCTTCATCGGCGACAAGATGCCGGCCGCGCCGAGGCCGACGGTCTACACCCCGTGACCCCGCGCTAGCCCGGCACCGATACCGAGGCGGCCACCACCACGAGAGGTGGCCGCCTCTCGGCTGCCGCCGGGGCACCCGCTGTCTCCCGCGCGCTGGCCCCGCCCCCCCCCGGCG
>NZ_LIRL01000445.1 GCF_001419795.1 Streptomyces niveiscabiei | reverse complement strand
GGGTAGGGGTGGCGGGGATAGGGTTAGGTCCGGAGCTTCGGGGAGGGGTGACGAAATGTCCGGTTCTCGGGAAGTAATGAGAAACGGCCGCTCGCCCGACTAAAGGCCCAGGTCACGAGCAGTGGTCCCCGCGCACGCGGGGGTGTTCCCGACATCGGCGTCCCGAACCCGAACTCGCCCTTGTGGTCCCCGCGCACGCGGGGGTGTTCCCATCTCCGCGTCGATGCTCAACGACTCCGCCGTGTGGTCCCCGCGCACGCGGGGGTGTTCCCAGCAGCGCGGGGATCCCGTCGATGCGTTTGCCGTGGTCCCCACGCACGCGGGGGTGTTCCCTTCGACGGGCTGGGCGCCCGCGCCGGGTTCGAGTGGTCCCCGCGCACGCGGGGGTGTTCCCAGCGGTGTCTTGCCCCAGCCCTTAGCGCGGCGGTGGTCCCCGCTCACGCGGGGGTGCTCCCTCGTACGGCGTGAGGGCCTGAGTCGGCGTCGTGTGGTCCCCGCGCACGCGGGGGTGTTCCCGATGCACCGGTACGCCTCGATGTCGTCCGGGAGTGATCCCCGCGTACGCGGGGGTGTTCCTAGCCGCTGAAGGTGTTCATGGTCGAGACTGTCGTGGTTCCTGCGCGCGGGAGTACGGCATCTCCAACACCAGCGGGTCGCCGTCCGTAGGCTGTGGTTTGTCCCAGGAGGTGCAAGTGACACTCCACAGCGAGGACTTTCCTGGTGATGACTCACACGGCGTGAAGACCCTGCCGTGCTCTGGTGGAGTCGGGAGCTGGACCGGCAACTGGGACAGTGACGACCTCATGAGTCGCCGTGCGACCGGCGCGGCCGGCTATCCCTGATAGGTGCGGGTCGGTCGGTGCTTTGTGGGCGCCACCAGTTGGGGGTCAGCAGTGCTCCCGCCACTGCGCCCGCCGTGTTGAGCAGGACATCGTCCGTGGACGATACGCGGCCCACCGCCAGTGCGTACTGGGTGATCTCCACTGCCGTCGAGAGGAGTGCCGTGATGGCGGCCACCCTTCCCAGGGTTCTGGAACGGCGGCTCCGGATCGGTAGGAGGGCACCGAATACGAGGAGCAGTGCCGCGTTTCCGCCGACGTTGAGGAGTGTGACGTCCGAGAAGGCCAGTTGGGAGGAGGCGAAGGAGACCGAGAGTTCGCCAAAAGGCATCAGGCTCAGCGTTCTCTGGTTTCCGTACCCCTGGGACAGGGTGACGTAGAGGTACGGCAGGAGCGACGCGGTCAGCAGGCCGTCCAGGAGTACGTCACGTCTTACGTCAGCCGGAGTTCTTTTCCGGCGGCGCCAGTTGTGGAACGTCCAGGCCAAGCCGAGGCATGTCGGTACGCCGAGAAGGACTGCCGTCGCGAGTTCGTCCGCGTACGAGTTCCAGGCCCAACCCACGTTCGCCTCCTGAGCCGACGGCGAGTTTCGTCCGCCGAGCGTATGGCTCGGGTTGGGGTGCGGATCAGCGCTGCGGGAGGTGGACCGTGATCGTTTTGCCGAGGTTCTTGTGGGGGTGCCAGGAGAGGTGGGTGGTGAGGGCGGTGACCACGTGGAGGCCGCGGCCGGCCTCGGTCGTGGGGGTTTCGCAGAGGGTGGGGAC
>NZ_LIRL01000444.1 GCF_001419795.1 Streptomyces niveiscabiei | reverse complement strand
ACCCGCCCCCGTCCTATCCTGTGAATCCGTCGGCCACCCCAGCGCCGGCGACCTCAGGCCCCGGAAGAGAGCGGGCCGGGGGACGGCCGAGGGAAGAAGTACCCACCATGACGAGAGGCGCTGCCGGGAACCCGGGGACGAAGGGAGGCGGGCGCAGCCGGCGCAACTTCGCGGGGAACCGGCCGGTGATGGAGGACGTCGCGCGGCTCGCCGGGGTCAGCAAGCAGACCGTGTCGCGGGTGCTGAACGAGAACCCGGCGGTCAGGGCGGAGACCCGGGAGGCGGTGCGCGCGGCGATGCGGACCCTCGGCTACCGGCCCAGCCGCAGCGCCCGCTCGCTCGCCAGCGGCCGTACCCGCATGCTCGGCGTGATCTCCTTCGACGCCGCCCGGTACGGCCCCGCCTCCACCCTCACCGCCGTCAACACCGCGGCGCAGGAAGCCGGTTACCTCGTCAGCTCCATCGCGCTCGACACCGCCGACCCCGACACGGTCGTCGAGGCGGTCGAGCGGCTCTCGGCCGAGGGCGCGGACGGCGTGATCGCGATCGCCCCCCAGCTGTGGATGGCCGCCGCCCTCGCGGAGGCGCACCTCGACATGCCGCTCGTCATCATGGACAACGACCTCGGCGACGGCACCCCCATGATCACCGCCGACGCGCACACCGGCGGCCGCAAGGCCACCGAGTACCTCCTGACCCTCGGCCACCCGACCGTCCACCACGTCGCCGGCCCCACCGGCTGGACCTCAGCGAGCCGCCGCGCGGAGAGCTGGGAGGCCGCCCTCAAGGCGGCCGGCGCCCCCGCCCCCGAGCCGCTCGTCGGCGACTGGAGCGCGGACTCCGGGTACGACCTCGGCCGGCAGCTCGCCAAGAATCCCGAGGTCACGGCCGTCTTCGCGTCCAACGACCAGATGGCGCTCGGTATCCTGCGCGCCCTGCACGAGGCGGGCCGCCGGGTCCCCGAGGACGTCAGCATCGTGGGGTACGACGACGTCCCCGAGGCCGCGCACTACCTCCCGCCGCTCACCACGATCCGGACGGACTTCCAGGAGATCGGCACCCGCTCCCTGCACGCCCTCCTCCACCGCATCGAGGCGGGCCCTACCTCAGAGGTACCCCCGTCCGTAGTACCGGTGGAGCTGATCGTCCGCGCGAGCACGGCACCGTACCGGCCGTGAGGAGAGGCCTGTCGCGGTCCGGCGAGTAGTACTCCAGGGTTAACCGGGTACGCCCCGCGTAGGACCCGAACAACCCATAGACTCCTTACGGCCGTTGATCCGTACTCCGCACCGGAAGGCACCGACATGCGCCGCACCGCGATCAGCACGACCGTCCTCGCCCTCACCCTCCTCGCCGCCCCGGCAGCCGCCGCCGCGCAGGCCCAGCCCCAGTACGCCGGCACGAACGCGCCGGTCAAGGTCACCCTGACCGTGCAGGGCCCCGACGGCCTCCTCTTCAAGGGCAAGGTCAGGACGAAGGGCCACGACGTCACCCCCGCCACGGGCGGCACCCACAAGTGCGACGGCACGAACGCGGGCGCCAACCCCTCCCCGGTGCCCACCCCGACGGCCGCCCTGGACGACGCGGCCCGCGTCAACGGATTCACCTGGGACGGCACTTGGTACGCCTCGTTCGACGACTACTTCGTGGAGACCATCAAGGGCGTCAAGGGCGACGCCACCGCCTACTGGAACATCTCCGTCAACGGCACCTCGACCCCCGTCGGCGGCTGCCAGTTCAAGCTGAACGCCGGGGACGCGGTGGCGTTCACCTGGACCGCTCTCTGAACTCCCGCACCGGGAACGACTCGGGAAGCCACGGGGAACGCCCCGAGGCACCATCGGTGACATCCCGGCGACGGGACGAACACCGACGACACAGGGGGACAGCGATGCGCACGAGCACTCCGCGGAACAAGGCCGCCACGGTGACGGTGACCGGCCCGGCGGCCCTCGCCGGCGGAGCGCTCGCCGTCACGCACCCCGCCCACACCGTCCGCGCGGACGACCGGGGGCCGGGCTTCACCGGCCCGGCCGTCCACGCCGACCACCGGGGCCCCGGCAACGCGCGGTACTGACCCGAACGGTCGCTCCAGGACCGCGAGTCGCCGGTAGCAAAGAGGGGGCGGGCTGTCCGAGAGGGACGGCCCGCCTTCGTCGTCCGTACGCCCCTCACATCCCCCGCCCCGCCTCCGACACCCCCATCGCGTCGAACAACTCCCCGGCCGTAGCCCGGTGTTGCGCCGCAGCCTCCGCATCCCCGAGCACCGCCAGCACCTCACCCATCCCCGCCGAGGCCCGGGCCGCCTCGATCCGGTACCCCAGCGTCGACGCGAGCTGATGCGCCCGCCGATGCAGCTCCAACGCCCGCTCGGGCTCCCCCTGGAGCCGCCGCACCACCCCCACCACGTTGGCAACAGCCGCCTGCCGCAAGGACGTTCCCCGAGCGAACACCAACTCCACGGCCTGGTCGGCGAATTCACGGGCCTCCCGCTCCTGCCCGCGCCGCTGGCACAGCAACGCCCAATGCGCGTGCACCAGCGCGACGTTCCCCGGCTGGAGACTCTCGTCGCACAGGTCGAGCGCCTGCGCGAGGCACGCCCGCCCCCGCGCGTCCTCCCCGAGCCCGAGCCGGGCCAGCGCCAGCCAGGTCAACGAGGTGATCTCGTTGCCCCGTTCACCGAGCCGCCGGTTCAACTCCGTGGCCCGTGCGGCGAGTACGGCGGCCTCCGCGTACCGCCCGCTCCAGGTCAGCACGGAACTCAGGTTGGCCAGCGCCTCCGCCTCCATCCGCTCCGACCCCAACTCCCGGTGCAGCGCGATCCCTTGCTCCAGATAGGTGCGCGCCTGCCCGAAGTTCCCGAGCGCGCCGTGCAGCAGCCCGAGCACGTCGAGGCAGAACGCCTCGGTCGCCCGGTCCGCCACGACGAGCCCAAGTGCCTCCCCGGCGGCCTCGATCCCCTCCTGGAACGCCCCCAGCCACCAGTGCGCGATCCCCAGATTCGCCAGGCTCACCCGCAGCAGCAACGGATCCCCGAGCACCCGCGCCGACGCCACCGCCACCCGCGCGGCAGCCCCGAACTCCTCGTGCCGGCCAAGGAGGTTGAGACAGAACATGAGGTTGCGGCTCAGGACGACGGTGTCCCGGTGCAGCCCCGCGACCCCCGCCCGCTCCACCACCGCCCGCAACGCGTCGTGCTCCCGCCGGAACCAGCCGAGAGCCTGCTCGGCCGTCCCGAACTCCGGTACACGCCAGGCCAGTTGCCCGGCGCCGGTCTCGTACCGCGTCCGCCCCGGGAACAGCGCGTCGCAGGCCGCCTCGGTCGCGGCGACGTAGTACGACACGAGCCGCCGCAGCGCCCCCGCGCTGTCGTCCTCGTCGCCGCGCAGCCCCAACGCGTAGGTGCGCACGAGGTCGTGGAAGCTGTAGAGCCCCATCTCCGGCTGGTCCAGGAGGTGGATGTCGAGGAGGTGCTCCAGGGTGTCCTCGGCCGTACGGACGCAGCCGCCGAGGAGCGCGGCGACGGAGTGCACGTCGAGCGTGGACCCGGGATGCTCGGCGAGCAGCCGGAACGCGGCCCGCCGGGGCTCCTCCATCGCCTGGTACGACAGCCGGAGCGTGGCCTCCACACTCCGCTCGCCGGCGCTGAGTTCGGACAGCCGGCGCGTCTCGTCGGCGAGCCGGTCGACGAGGTACTGGAGGGTCCAGCGGGGCCGGTTGCGCAGCCGGGCGGCGGTGATCCGCAGCGCCAACGGCAGCCCCCCGCACAGCTTCACGAGCTGCTCGGCGGCATCGGGTTCGGCGGCGACGCGGTCCGCGCCGAGCGTGCGCTCCAGGAGGGCGGTGCTGTCGGCGGGGGAGAGGAGTTCGAGCGAGAGCCACTCGGCGCCGTCGAGGTCGAGCATCCGCATCCTGCTGGTGAGCAGGACCAGGCACCCTTCGGACGCGGGCAGCAGCGGGCGGATCTGTGCCGCGTCCACCGCGTTGTCGAGGACCAGCAACAGGCGCCGCCTCGCGGAGAGTTGCCGCCACAGGGAGAGCCTGCGCTCGACGCCCTCGGGCATCCGGTCGTCCGGTACGCCCAGGCTGCGCAGCAGCGAGTCGACGACCGGACCGGCCTCCTGCGGCTTCTCGCCGGGACTGAACCCCCGGAGATCGACGAAGAGTTGGCCGTCCGGGTACTCCTCGGCGAGCCGGTGCGCGGTGTGCACGGCGAGCGCCGTCTTGCCGCTGCCGCCCATGCCGTCCACCCCGACGAGCCGGGCCGCTCCCCGGCCCGGGGTCCGTCCGGCGGTGACGATCCGCTCCAACTCGGCCTGCCTGCCGGTGAAGTCGGGCAGGTCGTACGGCAACGTCCGCGGCGGCTCGGCCGGTTTGGGGTCCGGAGCCGGACCGGCGTCCACCGCACCGGCCGGCGACGGCTCGGGCGCCGCGCCGAACGCCGCCGTACCGGCCGTCGCCGTACCGTTCAACGCCCTGCGGACCGCCGGTGAACGCGGCGCCACCTCCGGACTGTCGCGCAGGATCGCCTCGTACAGCCGCGTCAGTTCCGCCCCCGGATCGATGCCGAGCTCGTCGACGAGCAGCTCCCGCACCCGCGCGAACTCCTCCAACGCCTCGGCCTGGCGGCCCGACCGGTACAGGGCCAGCATCAACTGGCCGCGCAGCGCCTCCCGCAGGGGATGCGAGGCGATCAACTCGCGTAGAGAACCGACCAGTTCACCCGCATCGCCGAGTTCGAGCCGCAGCTCGTGGTACTGCTCGGCGACCGCCATGTGCCGCTCCTCCAGGGCGGCGGAGGCGGCGGCCAGCAGCGACCCGCCCGCACCCGCGAGGACCGGACCCCGCCACAGATCGACGGCGGCCCTCAACTCCTCGATCGCCTCGGTGAGTTGTCCGGCCGCCGAGGCCTCGCGGGCCCGGCGCGTCCGGTGGTTGAACTCGTGCAGGTCCAGCTGGTCGTCGGCGAGGACCGCCCGGTAGCCGGTGCCGTCGGTGACGATCAGGTCCGCGCCGCCCGGAATCCGGGTGCGCAGCGCCGCAACCGCCTTGCGGACCTGGTGAGATGCGGTCTGCGGCGGTTCGTCGTCCCAGGCGGCTGCCACCAGCCGGGAGACCGGGACCATCCGGTCCGGTTCGAGGAGCAGGGTGACCAGCACCCGTTCCTGGGTGGGGCTGCCGAGTTTCAGCCGCCGGTCGCCGTGCCAACCCTCAAGTGAACCAAGGATGTTGAAGCGGACGTCTGCTGGTTTCCCATACGCCACGTACCTCTCCCAGCCCCCGTGCTCCGCCCCGCGTCCGAGCGGAGAAGAACGGATTCGTAGTCCCGCGCCGGTGTTCCGTGCGATTGTCGGGCAGCGGGAGGCTGGTGTGGTTCAACTGGGTGGATACTTTGGGAGGTTCGGTTCCGAACCGGCGTCCCCGGGCGCGCCGTCACGCGGCCCGGGTGCCGGCTCCGGCACGGCGCCTCGGCCGGCCGGAGTCAGGGCGCCTCGGCCGATCGGGGTCAGGGCGTCTCGGCCAGCCGGAACCCGATCGCGTAGATGGGCTTGTCGTACCACCCGTGCCGCCGGGTGCACCGCGTGAGATCCCCGTACCGCGTGAAACTCCCGCCCCGGGCAACCCGGTAGGACCCCCGCGTCAGCAGCAGGTCGTCCGGCTCCGCGCCGCCCCCGGGATACCCCGCGTAGTCGTCCGCGACGAACTCCTCGACGTTCCCGGCGACATCGTCGAGCCCGAACGGGCTGCGCCCCGCCGGATAGATCCCCACCGGCGTCGTCCTGAGCGGCCCCGCCTCCACGGTGTTGGCACACTCCGTCCGGAATCCCTCGCCCCACGGGTACTCCCGCCCGTCCCCGCCGGACGCCGCGTACTCCCACTCGGCCTCCGACGGCAGCCTGAACCGCCGCCCGGTACGCCGCGACAGCCACGCCGCGTACGCGTCCCCGGCCTCGGCCGGCACCCCCCACACGGGATGGTTGGCCAACTCCCGGGGAAACACCCCGAATTGCCAGGACCCCGGCAACCACTCGGCGTGCGTCTCCGCCAGGAACACCTGGTACTCGCCGTTCGTCACCGGATACCGGCCGATCCTGAACTCGGCGATGTCGACGTCGTGTTGGGGCGCCTCCTTCGCGATCCACTCCTCCAGCACGCCCACATGGGACCACCGCCGGGCCACCCCGGCGACCCGCTCCTCCGCCAGCCCGATGGTCACCTTCGCGGCCGGCACCTCCACCAACTCCGGCTCGAACACCCGCAGTCGGGGATCACCGAGGAGGGCAAGCAGCGTTCCGGCCGCGTACCGCCGCGCGTACGGCTCGTGCGCGGACTCCGCGACGACGGCGAGCGTCCGCGGCGACGCCGCCAGCAGCTCGCCGTCGAACTCCGGCTCGGGACCGCGCCGTACGAAGGACTCCGGGAGCCCCATCGCGGCGCGGTCGGCGAGTTCGTTGGGGTTCACGCCTCGGTCCCCGGAACCTCGTACACCTGCCCGTCGTACGAACCGGCGAGGAACACACCCGAGTCGGCGTCGTAGGTCAGCGACGAGATGCCCGACGTCGTGGGGCGGCGGACGGCCGACCAGTCGCGTGAGGCGGTGTCGAAGACCGCGACCAGCCCGTTGTACGACCCCGTCGCCACGTACCGGCCGTCCGGCGAGGCCGTCACGCACTTGACGGAGTGGTCGTGCGGCGTGGAGTGGGCGGTCGCCGAGGCGCCGTCCCACAGGCGCAGCACCAAGTCCCGGCTCACGCTGGCGAATCGGCCGCCGGGCAGCCCGGCGCAGCCGTTGGCGATCCGGTCGTGCGCCGCGTCGGCCCGCGCGAGCTCGGCGAAGTCGGCCGTGGAGAACCAGGACGCGGCGGCGTCGGCGCACACCGAGAAGATCTGCCCGTCGGAGACGGCAACTCCCTTGACCGCGCCGGTGTGCAGCGCGAGCGTCGCCTCGTGCTTGACGGCGCCGTCCGGCCCCACGGAGAACACCAGCCCCTCACCCGTGTACGCCCCGAGGACGACGTGCGGCACGCCGTTCCGCTCGAAGGCGGCGCCGCAGTTGAGCGGCGAGCGGTGCTGGTGGAGGACCTCACCCGTCAACGCGTCGAAGACCGTGCCCATTTGGCCGCCGCTGAACACCCGCCCGGCGACCGGCGTGAGGAAGTTGCACAGGCTGCCGGTCTCGGCGACCGGGACGCCGTCCCGGCGGAGGATTCCCGCGTCCCCGATGGTGAGCCGGGCCCCCTCGTGCACGGCGACCGCGTTCACGCCGTGCGTCGGCTCGACGTGGTCGAGGTCCCAACTCCCGCTGCCTATGTGGTGGATGGCGTACGAGGAGCCGAACGTCGCGAAGACCAGGGTGTCTTCGTCGAGGAAGGCGCACGAGCGGGGCCACACGTCGGCCGGGAACGTCGACGCGGCGACCGGCCGCAGCCCGTCCGTCACGTCCCACACCCGCATCGTCCGGTCGTAACTCAGGCTCACCATACGGCCGTGCGCGGCGTCCAGGACGAGCCGCTTGATGCCGGCCTCGTGCGCGTGGTGCGTCGCCGTGCCCTCGCCGCGCAGCTCGACGATCTCGCCCTCGTCGTTGCCCGCGAACACCGTGCCGTCCGGCGTCACCGCGAGCGTGTCCGTCTCGACGTCGCCGAGGTCCGTGTCGGAGACCAGGCCACCGGTCTCGATCGACCAGCGCTTGATCGTGCCGTCGTCGCTGGACGACACCAACTCGTCGCTGTCGTACGCCCATTCGACCGAGATGACGTCGGCCGTGTGCCCGGTGAACGTGTGCAGGAGGACGCCCGAGAAGTCGTACACGCGCACCCGGTGGTCCCGCGACGCCGTCGCGATCAGCGGCTTGGCCGGGTGGAACGCCGACATCTCGACATCGTCCTCCTGGTCGGAGAGGACCGCGAGCAGCTTCAGGTCCGGCACCGACCACAGCCGGGCCGTGTAGTCGCTGGAGGAGGAGACCAGATGCCTGCCGTCGGGGCTGAACGACACCTGGTTGGCGAGGTGGTCGTGGAGCGCGCGGGCCAGCGCCCGCCGGGTGGCCACGTCCCACAGGACGAGCTGGTTGTCGTAGCCGGCGGTCGCCACGAACCTGCCGTCGTGGGCCGCGATTCCGCTGATCGGACCGTTGTGACGGATCACAGGACAGACACCTCCAGGGGGTCGGGGTTCGGTACGGGCAGGGTGTGGCCGGCGTGCCGGGCCTTCGCGTCGAGATAGCGGCCGTTCTCCCCGGTCACATAGACACCGGTGGGCACCCGCTCGACGACCTCGATACCCAGCTCCGTCAACTGCTCAGCCTTGTCGGGGTTGTTGGAGAGCAGCCGGATACGGGTCAGGCCCAAGGCACGCAGCATCTCGGCCGCCGCCGTGTAGTCGCGCTCGTCCTCGCCCCGGCCGAGGAGCCGGTTCGCCTCGAAGGTGTCGCTGCCGCGGTCCTGGAGGACGTACGCGTCGAGCTTGTTGTACAGGCCGATCCCGCGCCCCTCTTGGCGCAGGTACAGCACCGATCCCCCTTCCGCGGCGACGAGTTGGAGCGCCTCCTCCAGCTGCGGGCCGCAGTCGCAGCGCGCCGAGCCGAAGACATCACCGGTCAGGCACTCGCTGTGCAGCCGCACCAGAGGGACCGTGCCGGGCGGCACGGGGACCACCACGGCCATGTGCTCCTGGTGGTCGGCGAGTTCGGTGAACGTCACCAACTCGGCCGTGGCACCTGCCCTGTTGAGGGTCACGGAGACCCGGGCGCGGACGCCCGGCGCGGTGTCGGGGCCGGCTTCGCCGCCGGGGCCCTTGTCGTTGCCGTCGCTCATGCCGGGACGGCCTCCTCTCGGGACGGGGTGTGCGGGGAGGGCGCCCACTGCCGCCAGGTCCGCCACAGCCAGAGCAGACCGGCGAGCTGTACGGCGCCGAAGGCGAGGAACACGGCGGAGGAGCCCAGGAGTTCGGCCAGCGCGGGCACCACGAGGGGACCGGCGAGGATCGGCAGCCCCAGCACCAGGTCGACGATCCCGCCGACCCGGCCCAGCGCGTCCGCCGGCACGAACTTGAACACCATCAGGTCGCTCGCCACGCTGAGCGCCGCCTGGAAACCGAACATCACGACCATCGCCGCGACGAACACGTGCACCGAACCCGACGCCATCAGCAGCAGCGCCGCGCCCATGCCGACCGTCCCGACCAGCGTGATCGCCCGGAACGGGAACGTCTTGCGCTCGGAGACGATGATCGTCCCGAGCACCCCGGCGATCCGCACGCCGACCAGCACGAGCCCCACCGCGCGCGGCGACAGGTCCCAGTCGTGCTGGAGCCGGAACAGCGACAGCGTCATGGTGCCGGTGGTGCCGACCACCAGCATCGGTACGAAGACGAGGATCGCGTGCAGCAGGACGGGCGCCCGCCGCATCACCTGAACGCCGTCCAACAGGCCCTTGACCAGGCCGACTTGGGCCGGGCCGCCGGGCTCGACGCGCGGCGGGTGCACGCCGATCAGCCACACCACGATCGGCGCGAAGAACGTCAGGACGTTGAACCAGAGCAGCCCCTTGTACCCGACGACCAGCAGCGCGGCGCTGACCAGCAGCGGGCCGACCACGTTCGTCACCGTGTACAGGCTGCCGAGGCTCGCCCGTGAACGCACCGGATTCTCCGGGAACATGTGCGCGACGCCGGTCATCCAGCCCATCCGGTACCCGGCGCCGCCGATCTGCACCAGCGCCCCGAACACGAACAGCGGCCAGACGGGGGCGTGTTCGGCAAGTCCCGTCAGATTCAGGGCGATTGCCGCGGCGGCCTGCACGAGCAGGCCCGGCACGACCAACACCCGTGCCCCGTAACGGTCCACGACCGCGCCGAGCACCGGCGCCAGCAGCAGCGTCGCCGGAGTCAGCACCGCCAGCAGCGACATGATCGCGAGGGAGCCGGTGCGTTCGTACACGAACAGGGGGAGGGCGACGGTGTAGACGGCCTCCCCGATGTTGTTGACGACATTGCCGGTCGCGAAGATCTGGAACCGCCGGTCCCGCCAGGGGGAGGGCTTCGCCTCGTCGAGGCCGGGAGCCGGCAACGGGCTCTGGGCGGCGGCGGGTTCGGGCCCGTCCGCTGGGCCGGGGGCGGTCCCGGACCCATCGGTCCTGCGCACGCCCTCACCCCTTTCCGCATCGCTCTTGCTCACGGCCTCGCCTCCTGTGGGTGCGGTTCGCTCACGGCATCGTCTTCTGCCGGGGCACGATCAGGTCGCGTACGCGCGTCAGCGGGGCCTTGCGGTCCTCGGTGGCCGTCAGGAAGACCCGGATCCAGCCGCCCCGGCCGCCGGCCAGCAGCACCCGCTGTCCCCCGTCCCCGAACGGCACCGCCGCGAGCGCCTTCGCGAAGTCCGGAAGATCCTCCACCAGAGCGACGATCTCCGTCGACTCCCGCTCGTACACGGAGAGCTGGGCGCCGTACGACACCGCGTACACCATGTCGCCCTGGAACGCGCCGTTCTCGACGGTGTTGTCGAGCAACTCCGTCCAGCGGTGCGTCACTTCACCCGTCAGCAGCGAGAGGCGCTTCACGCCGTTCTCGCCGGTGATGATCAGGTGGTCGGCGTCCTCGGCCCACATCCGCTTCGGGTACTCCTCGGTGTCGAACTCCCGCAGCACCGCGTCCCCTTCGGCCGCGTACACGCTCACGAGGCCGGTGCTGGAGGCGATCACCCGCTCGCCGGACGGCAGATAGCAGCCCGCCCACGCGGAGGCCCGGCCGATGTCGATGCGGGCGATCAACTCGCCGGTGCGCGCGTCGAGTTCGTCCACGCCGTCGTTGTGGCAGGCCAGCAGCCTGGAGTGGTCCGCCGACCCCGACACGGTGTGCGCGAGCGCGGCGACCTGGTGCTGCCACAGCTGCGTGCCGTCGCGGTCGGTGCGGAACACCCACTGGTCGCGGGTGACACCGGCGTACCCGCCGGGCAGCGGGACGACGCGGCGCGTGAAGCCCATGCCGTGCACGTGGTGCGCGCGGGTCGCGAGGTACGGCTCGCCCAGGTTGTCGGCGAGGACGGCCAGCACGGCGACACCGTCGTCCGTCGCGACGTACAACTCGTCCGAATCCAGGGCCGGTTGGATGTCCCACACGCACTGCCGGCGGAACGGGGCGCGGGCCAGCGTCGTCGTGCCGTCCGCGGTGAGCCGGCGCAGGTCGCCGTCCTGGGTCAGTGTGTAGATCGAGCCGTCGTCGTGCACCGCGAAGTCCGTGAGCTGGTGCGTGAATCCGGCGACCGTCGAGCCGACCTTCAACTCCGGCGTGCTGTTGTCCAGCAGGTGCAGGACGCCGTCGAAGCCGCCGACGTACACGGTCCGGTGGTCCGGCGAGAACGCCAGGAACTCCACATCGTCGCGGGCCAGCAGGAGTTGACCGGTCACGTTGCCCTGCGCGTCCAGCGTCAGGACGCCGTTGGCGATGTTGTTGTTCTCGTCGACGCCGTCGTCCTGCGTCGCCCAGAAGCGGTCGTGCAGCGGGTCGTACAGGATGCGGTGGATGTTCCCGCCGTCCGCCTGCACGACGGTGGGGAAGTCCAGGGTCTCCAGGTCGCCGAGGAACACGCGACCGGCCTTGTCCGAGGCCGCGTCGATGCGCGGGTGGTCCTGGCAGAACCACTCCAGCGGCACGTGGCCCGCGAAGTTCGGCTCGATGCGCTCGACCGCGAACGTCTCCAGGTCCAACACCGCCATCTGGCGGTACCCGTTGTTCATGTAGACCTTGCCCTTGTGCACCGTGATGCCCCGGCTCATCACCGGCGACGGCTCCTCGCCGTCCAGCAACTCCCCACGATTGGCGGTCCGGTCGGCATCGAGCACGTCGACGAGCTCCAACGTGTCAAGTCGCCACCGCAGCAAGGTCCCTCGCTTGTCGCGGCCCACCACCCAGCCGTCGGCCGCGGTGATCGTGTACACGGGCGCGTGCCCGGCGACGACGCTGCCCGTCGGCGCGGGCGAGGAACGCAGAATGCGCAGGTCGTCGTCCAACAGGTGGATGCGGCCGGTGACATCGGCGGCCAGCAGCCCGGCTCCCGGTACGTGCACGATCCGTACGACGCGGTCGGTCAACTCCATCTCAGGCTCCTTCAAAGGATGTTCGGCAGTACGGGAGACGGCTGTCACAGCCGGCAAACACAGTGGCGGGCACCGCGCCAAGCGCCGTGCCCGCCACGGAGAAGGGGCCTCGCCTTAGGCGGCGACGGCCTTGCGGGAGCTGACGCCCCGGCGAACCGGCTTGCGGATCATGGCAGTACCTCCTTCACGCATCTCGTAGGGACGGGGGAGTACGACCGTCAGGCGGACACGGCCTTACGGGCGCTGACACCACGGCGAACCGGCTTGCGGATCATGGCTGTTCCTCCTTCCCTGCCCTCGAAGAAACGGAGGACGGTCCTCAGACCGCGGACTTCCGGGCGCTGACGCCCCGACGAACGGGCTTGCGGATCATGGCAGTACCTCCTCCCACCACTCGTCCTCGCCGCCGTCACCCGGCGACACCCCAAAGGTGCCGCCCGCCCTTACCGAACGGATCCCGATGCGTTCCCCGCCGGGGGAGGGGGGCTGGTAGGGGTACTTGAGAGCTACGACCTGGGGACTCCGCGAGGGCCGGGACCTGAGAGCTACGCCGTGAGGGTTACCCCCTGGGTACGACGACCTCGGTACGACGACCTCGGTACGACGA
>NZ_LIRL01000443.1 GCF_001419795.1 Streptomyces niveiscabiei | reverse complement strand
GTCCTGCATCCAGCGGATCTTCTCGTCGGGCTGCTGCTCGACGCCGAGGTCGGGCCGGGGGATCCGCAGCGGGGGCAGGGGCAGCGGCTGCGGCGCGGCGGCGGCGGCGCGGGCGGGGGTCGCCAGGGCCGGTGGCACCACGGCGGCGGCCGTCACGGCGGCCACGCCGGTCAACGCCGTGCGGCGGCTGATCGGTTGGGACACAGCTCTCTCCTGACTCCGGACGCGACCTCGGACATGGGATGTATTAGCGGGTGCACAGGGGGTGGTTGTCCATAACCGGGGCAGAAGTCGCCTTGAAACAGTGGTTCTTGTGCGGCTCGTTTCCGCCCCGGGAATGCTTGACATCCGATGTATCGGCGGGGGCGGGTGTCGTCACCAGCCTGTCGGCAGGCCGGAGAGGAAGGGGGTGAGCCGGTCGGCGATCAGGCGGTCGTCGTGGGCGGAGTAGTGCCAGTCGCAGCCGAGGAAGTCCAGGCCCGCGTCGTCGAGGAACCAGTACCGCACCCGGCTGTCCCCGGCGTCGTTGCGGGCCCTCACCACCTGCTGGACCTGGGCGGCGTACTGGCCGGCGCCCACCGCCACGATGGTGGTACCGGCGCCGTAGCGGGCGCGCAGCTTCTGGACGAAGTCGCCGTAGGCGGCGCGGTAGGCGGACGCGAGGCTGTCCGGTGTCCAGCGTTCCCCGGGGTTGATGGCGGTCGAGAAGTCGTTGGTGCCGAGGTTGACCACGACGACCTGGGGGCGCCAGGTGCCGGGGTTGTGCCAGACGTCGCCGGGCACGTTCAGCAGGGCGCGGTCGTAGTAGGTGCGGTAGCTGACGTCCGGCGACCCGCCGTTGTAGTTGCGCACCATGCCGAGGCCCGAGTAGCCGTTGACCTGGTAGTCGGCGCCGAGGCGCCGGGCGGTGAGGGCGCCGTAGCTCACGTCGGTGTTGGTGGTCCTGCGCACCTGGTCCCCGGTGCAGGTGCGGGAGGTCGAGAGGTTGCCGTAGCCGACCGTCAGGGAGTCGCCGATGAACTCGATCTGGCGGCTGCGGGCAGCGGGCTGGGCCAGGACGGCGCCGCCGGGCGCGGCGAGGAAGCCGCCGAAGGAACTGGTGGTCCAGGGCGTGTCGTTGCGTTTGACGAGGCGGACGGTGTGCGTGCCGTTCGCCAGGCCGTTGATCCAGCGGGTCGTCCTGCCGGGGGTGACGAGCGTGGCGACCGTGGTTCCGTCGATCTGGACGTCGTAGTCGGCGGCCGGGTCGTCGAGGACGACGCCCACGCCGGTGCCGCTGACGCGTCCTTCGAAGTAGACGCCGGGCCAGCTGTAGCGGTACGTGCCGCCCGCGTCCTGGACCCGTCCCGCCGTGTGCACCTGCGCGGGCCCCGCTGCGGCGTGGGCGCCGACCGGCAGCGCGGTCAGCAGGGCGGTCGCCGCCGCGAGCACCGCCGTGCGCATCCGGTGTCGCGGGCGCGGGGTCTTCGGGGTGATGGTCATGTGGGGGGTCTCCTCGCTGTGTGGGGGGTACGAGTCGCGGTCCGGGTCCGGGGCGGGTGTGCTCCGTCCCGGACCCGGGGGCGCGTCGTTCAGGTGAGGGTGCAGACGGCGGTGCCGGGCAGGCCGGTGGAGTCGCCGGTGGCGTTGAAGCCGAAGGTCGCCTTGCCGGAGGGCGGGATCGCGGCGTTGTAGTCGGCGTTCGAGCCGGTGACCGAGGAGCCCGACTGCGTCAGCTGGGCGCTCCACGCGGTCGTCACCTTCTGGCCGCCGGGCCAGTTCCAGCCGACCCGCCAGCCTCCGCTGGTGGCGGTGCTGGTGTTGGTGACCGTCACCTCGCCGGTGAAGCCGCCGGACCAGGAGCTGACCACCCTGGTGGTGGCGGTGCAGCCGGAGCTGCTCCCCGAGCCCTGCGTGGTGGCCGGGACGGCGACCGAGGCGGCGGACGTGTCTCCCGCGCTGTCGCGTGCCGTGACCGTGTAGGTGTAGGAGGTCGCGGCGGTCAGGCCGGTGTCGGTGAAGGTCGTGCCGGTGGGGCTGCCCACCGGCTGGCCGTCGCGGTGGACGGTGTAGCCGGCGGCGCCGGGCGAGGCGCTCCAGGACAGGGAGACGCTGGTGGCGGTGGTCGCGGTCACCGCGAGGTTCGCCGGCGCCTCCAGTGACCCGCTCCCGCCGTCGCCGGTCGTGTAGCTGACGCCGGTGTACGGCTGGGGGCAGCCGGAGGCGCAGGAGCCCGGCAGGGCGAAGGTGTACGTCCGGCCGCCCTGGACGAGCCGGTCGTCGGCGTCACGGACCCGGACGGTGTAGGCCGAGCCGCCCGAGGAGTTCGGGCCGATCGTGTACTGCTGTCCCAGGTCGCTGACCATGGTGGCCGGCGTCCACGCGGTGCCGTCGTAGTACTCCACGCCGTGGATGCCGTTGGGCAGGCGGGTGACGTCGATGGTGGGCCACCAGGGGGCGGCGTTCTGGACGAAGCCGATCCCGATGTCGCCGGAGTAGCCGGGTGCCGGGATGAACGACCAGGAGACGTGCCGGTTGTTCCAGCGGCCCGGGTACATGTCCGTCACCGGCCGCCCTCCGAGTTGGAAGGCGTTGAGCGAGCGGGTGGCCAGGTCCAGGTGGTACGGGTCGTCCCGGCACCAGGCGTTGGTGTCGCCGCAGCTGTCGGCGACCAGCATGTCCAGGGTGGCGCCGTTGTACTGGTCCGCCGTCCAGTTTCCATTGCGGCAGAACGCCTGGCCCGCAGCGCCGTCGTTGACGCCGGTGCAGTAGTCGCCGATGGTCACGCGGACCCAGCGTCCGCAGTTGTGGCCGTTGGCGAACAGTCCCATGCGGGCGGCGTCGCCGGAGGGGATCGGGCGCGCGGTGGGCTGACCGGTGTAACTGCCCGGCGTGTTCCACACGTTGAGCGCCACGAAGTGCTGGGACTCCAGCTGTGCCTGCGGTACTCCGCACCCGCCGTACGGTGCTCCGAGGCCGTCGAAGTGCGTGGCGTTGCCGGTGGTGTCCGCCGCGTCCGCGAGGGCGGCCCGGGTGGCCGTTGCGGCGGCGGGCGGGGACGACAGGCCGGACAGGAACGACGAGAGAAGCAGGAGCACGCCCAGCACCGCGGTGCGCAGTGATCGTCGGCGGGTGGTGATCACGGTGGCCTCCCTGGTGCCGGGCCCGACGGCCGGCACGTCGACGGTCCCGACCTCGCGATTCCCGCGCCTTCGGTCGGGTTCATGCCAATCATGCGGCCGGAACCGCTCCCGGTCACGCCTCCTGTACCCACTATTTGGGAGCGCTCCCATTGGATTGCTCAGGCAACCGGTACCCGTCCTCGAAAGCGCCTCCACGGCCGCCACCGTGACCGGGTGGCGGCCGTGACAGAGACCCGAGCCGCTACGACCGGGCGGGCGGCGCCAGCAGCCCGGCGGCCACGAAGTAGGCGAAGTACCGTTCGAGGATCTCGGGGCCGACCTCCGGGACGTCCCAGCCGGCGTCGGCGAGCCCCGCGAGGAGGTTGCGCCGGTCGTAGCGGGTGGGAAGGTTGCCCGGCGCGGCGCTGGTGCCGCTGCCGAGCAGGGCGACGGCGTGGACGGACCCGGTGCGGGAGACGGGCGTCTCGGCGGCGGCGTTCTCCACGCGCTTGCGCCAGACGGACGGGGAGACCCGTTCCATCGGGTACCCGAACTCCTGCGCGTGGTCGAGCACCGCGTCCGCGGCCGTCCCGGCGGGGGCCGCGATGTTGTAGGACCGGCCGTCGGGCCGCTGGGTGAGGGCGAGGTGGACGAAGGCGCGCGCGGCGAAGTCCACCGGCACCAGGTTCTGCCGTTCGACGGTGCCGTCGTCGCGCACGGGCCGGGCCCCGATCTCGGCGCAGGCCCGCACCTTGTGCCAGAACGCGTCGTCGGGCCCCATGGCCCCGGTCCCGCTGTGGCCGCTGATCCGGGCCAGCCGGTACGTCGCGGTCGGCATGCCGCGGTCGCGGGCCAGCCGGCCGATGCCCTCCCCGACCCACTTGGTGCACACGTAGCCGTTGGTACCGATGGCGTCCGGCGGGCTCAGCCAGTCCTCGGGCAGCGTGTCGGGGTCCTCGCCGGGAGCGGCGGCCAGGGTGCCGACCGTCGAGATCTGGTGCACGGGCTTGATCCGGTGGCGGGCCGCGAGGCGGAACACCTCCTGTACGCCGGAGACGTTCGCGGCGCGCAACTGCCCGTAGGACTCCAGGTGGTTGACCCGGGCCCCGTTGTGGTAGATGACGTCGATCCGGCGGGCGAGGTCGTCGAACCGGTCGGCTGGCAGTCCGAGCAGTGGCTGCGCGAGGTCGCCGGGGACCGGGACGATCCGGGCGGCGAACCGGTCGTCCCACAGGCCGTAGCGTTCCTGGCCGCGCCGCAGTCGCGCGAGCGCGTCGGCCGGGGTGGCGGCCCGGACCAGGCAGTGGACGTCGGCGGTGGTGCGTTCCAGGACCTCCCGGAGGATGAAGGCCCCCACGAACCCGGTCGCCCCGGTCAGCAGGACGGCGTCCGGCGCGGCGGGGTCCGGGGTGTCGTAGCCGTCCGGCGCGGTGATCGACGGGTCGAGGGAGATCTCGGCGGCGAGGTCGGGCAGCGCCTGGGTCTCGGTGTGGGCCGCGTCGTCCGTGCCGAGCAGGGCGTCCAGGGCTGCCGGGGTCTCGTGCTCGAAGACCACGTTCAGGGGGAGGGCCGTGCCGAAGCGCTGGTTGATCGCGCGGACGAGCCGGACCGTGAGGAGCGAGTGTCCGCCGAGTGCGAAGAAGCCGTCGTGGAGTCCGGCCTCCCGCACGCCCAGGGTGTGGGCGAAGAGGTCGCACAGGGTCCGCTGGCGTGCGGTGAGCGGCTCGTCCCGGGGTGTCCGGTCGCCGGGTTCCGGGGCCGGCAGGGCGCCTTGGTCGACCTTGCCGTTGGGGGTCAGGGGCAGCCGGTCCAGCAGCACGATCGCCGAGGGCACCAGGTACTCCGGGAGGTGCTCGCGCAGGTGGGCGCGGAGGTCGTCGGCCGACGCCCCGGTGTCCCCGGGCTCCCCGGGCTCCCCGGTCTGCTTGGTGACGGCGTAGGCGACGAGCCGTCGGTCGCCGGGCCGGTCCTCCCGGACGATCACCTTGGCCTGTGCCAGCCGGGGGTGGGCCGCGAGGGCCGCCTCGATCTCGCCGGGCTCGATGCGGAAGCCGCGGACCTTGGCCTGTTCGTCGGCGCGTCCGAGGAACTCCAGTTCTCCGTCGCGCCGCCACCGCACCACGTCTCCGGTGCGGTACATCCGCGCCCCGGGCGGGCCGTACGGGGCGGCGACGAACCGTTCGGCGGTCAGGCCCGGCCGGCCGAGGTACCCGCGGGCCAGCCCCGGTCCGGCCACGTACAGCTCGCCGGCCACCCCTGTCGGCACCGGCCGCAGGGCGGCGTCCAGGACGACGGCGTGGGTGCCGGCGATGGGCCGGCCGATCGGGGGCGGGGTCGGGCCGGTCGCGGAGAGCGGCCCGCTCATGGTGGCGCACACCGTGGCCTCGGTCGGGCCGTAGGCGTTGATGAGCCGCCGGCCGGGCGACCAGCGTTCCACCAGGCCGGGCGGGCACGCCTCGCCGCCGACCACCAGGGTCGTCGTCGAGGGGACGTCGTCGTCGGCCACGGCCGCCAGGACCGACGGGGGCACCAGGGCGTGCGTCACGGCGAGCCGCCGGTCGGTGAGGGCGCTCAGGGGTTCGGCGGCCGGGGCCAGGACCAGGGCGGCGCCGGACAGCAGGGCGTTGGTGAGGTCCCAGAACGACGCGTCGAAACTCGGCGAGGCGAACTGGAGGATGCGGCTGCTCGCGTCGATGGCCAGCCGTTCGACGGTGGCCGTGTGGAGGGCGCCGACTCCCGCGTGGCTGACCACCACGCCCTTGGGCCGGCCGGTCGAGCCCGACGTGTAGATCACGTACGCGGGCTGCCGGGCGTCCAGCGTCACCTCGGGGGCGGTCTGCGGGTATGCCCGCGTCTCGCGCACGGTGCGTGGGTCGTCGACGATCAGGGCGGGGCGGGCGTCGGCGAGCATGAACTCGATGCGTGAGCGCGGGTACTCCGGGTCGACCGGCAGGTAGGCCGCGCCCGCCTTGAGGACGCCCAGGACCGCCACGACGAGTTCGGGCGAGCGGGGCAGGACGAGCGCGACGATCTGCTCGGGGCCCACCCCGCGCTCGCGCAGCAGGTGCGCGAACCGGTTGGCCCGGCGGTCGAGTTCGCCGTAGGTGAGCGTCACGTCCCCGGCCGTCACCGCGACCGCGTCCGGTGCCAGGGCCGCCCGCGCCTCGAACGCCTTCGGGATGACGAACCCGGTGTCGTCAGCGGGCGCGTTCAGCAGGCGTGCGCGTTCGTCGTCGGTGAGGACGTCGATGTGGGTCACGGCCGTGTCGGGGTCGGCGACGACGGCTTCGAGCAGGCGCGTCCAGCGGGCGACCAGCGTCTCGACGGTGTCGGGGTCGAACAGGTCGGTGGCGTACTCGACGGCTCCGGTGATGCCGCCGGGGCCGCCGTCGGGCCGGTGGCGTTCGCGCAGGTTGAGGACGAGGTCGAACTTGGCGGTCCGGAGGGGCATGGGCACGGTGGACACGTGCAGCCCCGGCAGGTCGAACTCGCCGAGCGGCACGTTCTGGAGCGCCAGGATCGTCTGGAAGAGCGGGTTGTACGACAGGGTCCGCGCGGGGTTGAGGGCCTCGACGAGGTTGTCGAACGGCATGTCCTGGTGGGTGTACGCCGCCAGCGCGTTCTCCCGGACGCGCCCCAGCAGTTCGCTGAACGTCGGGTCGCCCGAGGTGTCGGTGCGCAGCACCAGGGTGTTGACGAAGCAGCCGACCAGTTCGTCGAGTTCCTGGTCGGTGCGGCCGGCGATGGGGCTGCCGACGGGGATGTCGGTGCCCGCGCCGAGCCGGGTGAACAGGGCCGCGAGCGCGGCTTGCAGGACCATGAACATGCTGCTGCCGGTGCGCCGGCACAGGTCCGCGAGCCCGGCGTGCAGGTCCGGGCTCAGGTCGACCCCGGCGATGTCGCCGCGGTGCGACGCCACCGGTGGCCGGGGCCGGTCGGCGGGCAGCCGGATGTGCTCGGGGAGTCCGGCCAGCTGCCGCTTCCAGTAGGCGAGTTGGCGGGCGTACAGGCTGTCGGGGTCGGACTCGTCGCCCAGCAGGTCGCGCTGCCACAGCGTGAAGTCCGCGTACTGCACGGGCAGGTCGGGCCAGTCGGGGGCCAGGCCCTGGCAGCGTGCCGCGTAGGCGGCGGCCAGGTCGCGGGCGAGCGGCGTCATGGACCAGCCGTCGCTGGCGATGTGGTGCACCAGCACCTGGAGGACCTGCTCGTCGGGGCCCAGGGTGAACAGTTCGGCGCGCAGCGGCATCTCGGTGCCCAGGTCGAAGCGGTACTGCGCCGCCTCGGCCAGCCGCGCATCGAGGTCAGCGGCGTCGGTCTCGCTCACCCGCAGCGCGGGACGCGCCTGGCCGGCGTCCAGGATGCGCTGGTGGGGTACGCCGTCCACCTCGGCGAACACCGTCCGCAGGCTCTCGTGCCGTGCGACGACGTCGGCGAGGGCCGCCTCAAGGGCGGTGCGGTCGAGGCGGCCGGACAGCCGCAGGGTCAGGGGGACGTTGTAGGTGGTGCTGGGGCCTTCGAGCTGGTAGAGGAACCACAGGCGGCGCTGGGCGAACGACAGGGGCACCCGCTCCGGGCGCCGTGCCGGGGTCAGCGCCGGGCGCGCCGAGTCGTCCTGGACGAGGAGCTGGGCGAGGCCGGCGACGGTCGGCGCCTTGAAGACGTCCCGCGCGGAGAGTTCGGCGCCCAGCAGTGCCCGGGTCCGCGCGACGAGGCGCATGACCAGCAGCGACTGGCCGCCGAGCGCGAAGAAGTCGTCGTCGACGCCCACCCGGGGCAGGCCGAGGAGTTCGGCGAACACCCCGCACAGGACTTCTTCCTGGGGGGTGCGCGGCGGGCGCAGCGTGACCAGGGCGGTGGCGTCGGGTGCGGGCAGCGCCCGCCGGTCCAGCTTCCCGTTGGCCGTCAGCGGGAGGGCCTTCAGCACGACGAACGCCGTCGGGACCATGTAGTCGGGCAGGGCGCGCATCGCGAGGTCCCGGACGGACGCCGTGTCCAGGTGCGCCGTGCGGGCGCCGGCTGCGGCGGGGACGAGGTAGGCCACCAGGGTGCGGCCGGAGCCGGGCCGGTCCTCGCGGACGACGACCGCCGTCTGCCGGACGTCCGGGTGGCGCAGGAGGGCCGTCTCGATCTCGCCCGGCTCGATGCGGAAGCCGCGGATCTTGACCTGGTCGTCGGCCCGGCCCAGGTACTCCAGCTGGCCGTCCGGGCGGCGCCGTACCAGGTCCCCGGTGCGGTACATCCGTTCGCCGCCCGGTTCGAAGGGGCAGGCCACGAAGCGGCCGGCGGTCAGACCGGGGCGTCCGGCGTATCCGCGGGCGAGGCCCGCGCCGGCGACGTACAGCTCGCCCGGTACTCCGGCGGGGACCAGGCGCAGGGCCGTGTCCACGACGTACAGGCGGGTGTTGGCGACCGGGCGGCCGATCGGTACGCCGTCGTCGGTGTCCGGGTACACCCGGCCGCCGGTGGCGTCCACGGTGACCTCGGTCGGGCCGTACAGGTTGTAGACCTCGACCGGCAGGAGCCGGGTCACGCGGTCGACGACGTCCTGGGGCAGGGCCTCGCCGCCGCACAGCACCTGGCGCAGGCTCGTGCAGCGGGCCGCGTCCGGCTCGTCGACGAACACGTCCAGCATCGACGGGACGAACTGCACGCACGTCACCCGCTCGGTGGCGATGAGTTCGGTGAGGTAGTGCGCGTCCTGGTGGCCGCCGGGCCGGGCGAGCACCAGCCGCGCGCCCACCGTCAGCGGCCAGAACAGTTCGATCACCGAGCCGTCGAAGGTGACCGGTGTCTTCAGCAGGACCCGGTCGTCGGGCGTCAGCCGGCAGGTCCCCTGCAACCAGCGCACGTAGTTGGCGAGGCCGCGGTGGGGGACGACCACGCCCTTGGGGCCGCCGGTGGACCCGGAGGTGAAGATGACGTACGCGGGGTGGGTGTCGCGCAGGGGGCTGGTGCGGTCCTCGTCGGTGGGGCGCGTCGCCGGGAGTGCGGCCAGGGCGTCGGTGGTCTCCGGTGCGTCGAGGACGGTGACCGGGATGCCGGCGTCGGCGGGCAGGGTGCCGGCGGTCGCGGTGGTGGCGAGCGCGAGGCGGGGGCGCACGTCCTGGAGCATGGCGGTGATCCGGTCGGCGGGGTGGTCCGGGTCGAGCGGCAGGTAGGCGGCGCCGGCCTTCAGGACGGCGAGGGTCGCGACCATCATCCGTACGCCGCGCGGGACGGCGATCGCGACGATGTCCTCCGGGCCCACCGACCGGCGGGTCAGCCAGTGCGCGAGCCGGTTCGCGCGCTCGTCCAGCTCCCGGTAGGTCAGCGGCTCTTCGTCCTCGTCGGGGGCGGCCAGGGCCACCGCGTCCGGGGTGCGGTCCACCTGGGCCTGGAAGAGTTCCGTCCAGCCGCCGGCGAGCAGGTCGTCCGGGGCGCCGGTCCGTTCCGCCAGCAGCAGCCGGCGTTCGTCCTCGCCGAGGAGGTCCAGCTGTCCGGCCCGGGCCCTGGGGTCGGCGACGACCTGCTCGACGAGGCGCTCCAGGCGGGCCGCCAGGTCCGCCACCGCCGGTTCGTCGAACAGGTCGGCGCGGTGGTCGAGCCGCAGCAGGAGCGCGGAGTCCGGTACGACGGTGAGGGCCAGGGAGTAGTGCGGGGAGTCGCCGCCCGTGGTGGTGACGGTGAGTTTCGCGGCCGGGGTGGAGTACTCCTGGCCGGCGTGCGGATAGTTCTGGAAGACCATCACCGTGTCGAACAGGTCGCCGCTCGTGCCGGTGCCGGCGAGGGGCTGGATGTGGGAGAGGCCCAGGTGCTGGTGGGGCAGGAGGGCCGCCTGTTCGCCCTGGAGGCGGGCCGCGAGGTCGCCGACCGGTTCGTCGGCGCGCAGCCGGACCCGCAGGGGGAGGGTGTTGATGAACAGGCCGCCAGCCGGCCGGTCAGGGCCTCGGGGAATCGGTGGGTGACCAGGCCGCGCCGGACCGCGCTGCGGGCGACCTCGTGCCCGGGAGCGAGCAGCGTCGGGGCGGGCAGTCCGGCCAGCGCCCGGCTCCACGCCTCGGGGGCCGCGTCCCGGTCCTGGCCCGCCAGCCATGCCACGTAGGCGCGGTAGGAGGGGGCGGGTGCCAGCCCGGTGTCGTCGCCGCCCCGCTCGTACAGGGCTGTCAGGTCCCGCACCAGCAGGGGCAGCGACCAGCCGTCCCACAGGATGTGATGGTTGGTCAGCACCAGGCGGTGGCGGCGCTCGCCGAGGCGCAGCAGGGCGAATCTGACCAGCGGCGGCCGGGCCATGTCGAAGCGGGTCCGGTACTCCTCCCGTGCCACGGCGCGCGCCTGTTCCTCGGCGGTCTCCGCGTTCTCGTGCGAGACGTCGAGCTCGCGCCAGGGCACGGTGACGTCCTTCGCCACGACCTGTACGGGGCCGCTCGCGCCCATCGTCAGGAATCCGGCCCGCAGGTTGGGGTGCCGGCGCAGCAGCGTCACGGCGGCGGCGTGCCAGGCGGCGGGGTCGGTCTCGCCCTCCAGGTCGATGCTCATCTGCCGGTTGTAGACGTCACCACCCTCGGCCTCGTACTCCGCGTGGAACAGCAGCCCTTCCTGTAGCGGTGCGAGCGGCCAGACGTCCTCGATCCCGAATTCCATGTCCGGTCCTTTCGTGGGGGGAGGGGGGTGCGCGGGCGCGGTCAGTTCCTGGGGTTCAGGGCGCGCCAGACGCTTTCGAGATCGTCGATCTGCCGCTGGTCGAGGGAGACGAGCGGCATGTCGGAGGGGGTACGGCCGCCGGCGTCGGGGTGGCTCGCGCCGGTGACGACGGTGGTGAGGGCGGTGTGCCA
>NZ_LIRL01000442.1 GCF_001419795.1 Streptomyces niveiscabiei | reverse complement strand
CCGGCGCGCCGGACCAGTCGGGGCCGAACGCCTCGGTCATGTCCTGCTCGACGAGGTCGCTCAGCGGGTCGAGCGGGGTGAAGCGGAACCGCGTGGCGGAGAGCGCGTTGTGGCGGTCGAGGACCGTACGTATGTCCTCGGCGTGCTGGTCGAGGACGCGCAGCAGGTGTTCGATGCGGCCCTCGGCGGCGTACCGCATCAGGACGAGGGAGTTGACCGTGGCGGACGCGCGGTCGGTCGCGGTCTGCTGGGTGATGTCGACGGTGCGGCGCCGGGCGAGGGAGTTGTCCAGGAGGGCGCTGACGAACGCCGTCATGCGCTGCGCACCGGTGAGGCTGACGTGCGCGGGCAGCGTCGGGTCGCTCACCCCGGCCCGGTGCGCGCACAGGCCGATCTCGACGTCGAGGGACGGCCGGTCCGCCAGGAGCATCGACAGGAACCGCGCGCCGTCGACGTACCGGTTAGCCTCGGGATTGAACCCCTCCGCCTGTCGGCTGAGCCGGAACCCGGCGATCAGGGCGGGGACGAGGGCCAGCATCCGGGGGACGGTGAGGGCGGCGCGGTCGGACCTCGGGAGCCGGTCGAGGAGTTCGCGCCCCTTGATGACCTCCTCGCGCACGGGAACCTGCCCGCTCCCGGCGTAGACCGCCGCACCGACCGCCGCCTCCCACCGGCGCGGCTTCGTCAGCGCCAGCGGATGGACCCCCGCGACCTGCTCCGGGGCGGGAAACCGCGCGTCGACGCACTCGGCGTCCGCACGGACCCGGCACAGCTCCGGCAGCTCCCGCACCCCGATCACCGACCCGTTGTACCGGCTGAGCACCTGCGACCTGGAGTAGTCCCAGAACGTCATCTCATCGGCCATCGCTCGCCTCTTTCTGCCTTTCTTCTCGTTCGGCGGGCCCCGCACGGACCCGCCCGACGGCACTGCGTACGGTGGACAGCGCCCCGCAGGCCACCAGCGCCGCCACCGCCAGCAGGGCCCACGGCCAGCCGGCGCCCAGGCTCAGCGCGCCGGTCAGCACCAGCGGCGCGAGTGCCGAGCCCACGCCCCACGACAGCTGGTGCAGCCCGAGATGGCGGCCGGGCCTGTCCTCGGGCGCCATCCGGACGGCGACGGCGTCACCGGTCGGGCCGTGCATCAGCTCCGCCGCCGTGAACACGACCACGGCCACGACGAGCAGTGGCGCCACGAACGCCCCCGGCAGCCCGCTCGCCGCCCCGAACAGCACGGCGGACACCGCCCACACCGCACCCGCCCCCTGCATGACCCGCAGGTGATCACGCCGCTCCACCCACCGCACCACCAGGACCTGTCCCACCGTCACCAGCAGCGTGTTGAGCGCGAACACCACGCCGACCAGCCAGGACGGCCGGCCGAGTTCCTGGACGACGTACAGCGGCACCAGCACCGGTAGCGCCGAAGTGACCAGGACGAGCAGGGTGTTGGCGGCGACCATGGTGACGTAGGGACGGCCGGGCCGGGGAGCGTCCGGCGCGGCCCGGGACACGCGGCGCGGACCGCGCCCGGCGGCGGGCAGCAGGGCGATCAAGGCGGTGGCGAGGAGGTAGCTCGCCGCGTTGGCCGCCATGACCGACCGCAGCCCGGCAGAGCCGAGACCGGCGAGGAAGCCCGCCGCGAGCCCGCCCGCCGCGAGCCCGACGTTGCGCAGGGTCCGTTCGAGCCCGTACCAGCGCAGCAGCTCGTCGGGTGCGCAACGCCGGGCCAGGAAGGCGCGGTTGGCGGGCCAGAACAGGTTGTCCCCGACCGCCGCGAGGACCGCGAGGGCCAGGGCCGCCCGGGGGGAGGCGGTCGTCAGGTAGCCGAGGAACGCCGCCGCGCGCAGCAGGTGCGCCACCTGCACGACCCGCTGCGGGCCGAACCGGTCCACGAGCGGACCGGACAGGGGCCCGGCGGCGAGGGCGACGATCCCGGCGACCGTCAGGACCGTCCCGGCGGTGGTGGCCGGCATCCCGTCGTGCCGGGTCAGGTAGAGCAGGAGGAAGGGCACGGCCAGTCCGCTGCCGGTGCTGTCGATCACCACGGCGGCGAACAGGAGCCGCTGCCCTTTCCCACCGGTCGGACTCGATGCCGTCACCGCACGCCTGTCACGAGACGGGGGGCGTGCACGGCGTCACAGCGTCGCCATCGCGTTGCCGAGGTAGTTCGGCAGTCGCATCAGCTGGTCGCGCAGGGCGTCCAGGTCGACGGGGTAGCTCTCCCGGTAGCGGCGGGTCACCGCCTCCACCTCGGCCCAGGTGGCAGGCGTACGGCCGTCGTTGTAGCGGGGCGCCAGCTGGTCGTAGAGCGCGGTGCCGGGGCGCAGGAAGAGCTGGTTGAGGCCGAAGTAGCCGGGCAGGTTCGTCGCCCACTCCAGCAGCTCGCCGCTCGCGCAGGCGGGGTCGTCGGGCAGCCCGATCAGGATGAACGCGAACGGGGTGACCCCGGCGTCCTGGAGGCGGCGCACGGCGCTGTCGGTGACCCCCGGCTTGACCCGCTTGCCGACCGGCGTCTCGGCGATGCCGGGCGACTCGGCGCCCAGCCACATGCCCTTGCAGCCGGCCTTCGCCCACTGCTCGACGTCCGTGCGCAGCACGACCTCGGCGCGGCTCTGGCCGGTCCAGCCGAGCCCCTCGCCGGTGAGCGCCTCGCACAACTCCTTGTAGAAGGTGGGGTGCAGGCCGAACACGTAGTCCAGGAAGAACACGAAGTCGACGTCGCGCTCCCGCATCGCCGCGATCTCCGCGAGGGTGCGCTCCACCGGCTGCGGACGCATCCGGGTGCCGAACGGGAGATGGCAGAACGTGCAGCCGTAGGTGCAGCCGCGCACGCCGAGCACCATGCCGCACGAACCCCGGCGGACCCGGCCGTCCATGAACACCTCGGCGGTGTACGCGGACAGGTCGAACAGGTCGTACGCGGGCAGCGGCCACTCCTCGGTGGGCAGCTGGGGGTAGCTGTCGACCAGCGGCAGCACGGGCAGCGCGGGCTTGCCGCCGGTCAGGTCGCGCACCGCCTGGATCGCGGCGGAGTCGACCTCGCCGCGATCCAGGCGGTGCG
>NZ_LIRL01000441.1 GCF_001419795.1 Streptomyces niveiscabiei | reverse complement strand
GCCCCCCACCCCCCGCTTGACTGGACCCATGACGAACACAGACACGACCCTCGTGGTGACCGGCGTGACCGGTCGTACCGGCAGCCGCGTCGCGCGGGCCGCGCAGGCCGCCGGCCTGAAGGTGCGCCCCGCCTCCCGTGCCCAGGGCTTCTCCTGGACCGACCCCGCGACCTGGGCGGACACGCTGCGCGGCGCCGACGCGGCGTACCTGGTGTACCCGCCGGACATCGGCGCCCCCGGCGCGGGCGAGGCGGTCGGCGCGCTGGCCGGTCAGGCCGTGGCCCTCGGCGTCCGCCGCCTCGTCCTGCTCTCGGGCCGCGGCGAGCACTCCGCGCGGGCCGCCGAGGATGCGCTGACCTCCTCCGGCGCGGACTGGACGATCGTCCGGGCCTCCTGGTTCGACCAGAACTTCAGCGAGGGCCCGATGGCGGACGGCCTGCGGATCACCGGCGACCTGGTGTTCCCGGCGGACGAGGTGACCGAGCCGTTCCTGGACCTGGCGGACCTCGCGGAGGTCGTCGCGAAGACGGTCACCGAGGGCGAGACGTACGTCGGCCGCGCGCTGGACCTGTCGGGCCCGCGCCTGATGACGTTCCGCGAGGCGGTCGCCGAGATCGCGCGGGCGTCGGGCCGGGAGTTGACGTACACGGCGGTCACTTCGGAGCAGTACGCCGAGGTCCTGGCGTCGTTCGGCCTGCCGCCCGGCGAGGTCGCCTTCCTCACCGAGACGTTCGCGTCGCTGCTCGACGGCCACAACGCGTTCCTGTCGACGGACGACGTCCACGAGGTCCTGGGCCGCGCCCCGCGCGACTTCGCGGAGTACGCCCAGGAGGCGGCGGCGGAGGGCGCCTGGAAGGCGTAGCGCCAGCAGGCACAGCAACGGACAGAAACCGCTCCCACAACCTCCCCTCCCGCGGCCTCCCTCACCGCTCCCACAACCCCCCTCACCGCTCCCGCAGCCTCCCTCACTTCTCCCGCCGCTGCTCCTCCTGCGCCTTCGCCACCGTCTTCGCGTGGGTCCGCAGGCGAGCCGTGACGTTCTCGTGGGGGAGGAAGCGGGACCAGCGTTCGGGGAACTCGGAGGGCATGTCGGGGTCGTCGGGGTCCTCGCGCCCCTGCGCGGCGGACATCCGGGCGACGTACTCGACGACCTCCTCCTTGCGCAGCCGCTCGTTGGCGGCGCGGGCGGCGGCGGTCGCGGCGGCGGGCCAGACGCGGTCGATCGCGGCGTTGACGGCGGCCCCGACGAGCACGGCGAACGCGGCGACGCCGATCCACAGCATGACGGCGACGGCGGCGGCGAGCGAGCCGTAGATGGTGGCGCCCTCGATGGTGCTCTGGAGGTAGATGCGCAGCAGGAAGCTGCCGAACACCCACATCGCGAGGGCGACGAGCGCGCCGGGCACGTCCTCGATCCAGGGCGAGCGCACCGGCACGGACACGTGGTACAGCGTGGTCAGGAAGGCGATCGACAGCAGGATCACGACCGGCCAGTACAGGAGCTGCACGAGCGTCGCCGACCAGGGCACGATCCGTACGACGGCGTCGGGCCCGGCGACCATCAGCGGCAGCGCGACCGCCCCGATGACGAGGGCGACGATGAACAGGGCGAAGGCGACGAGCCGTGTCTTGACGATGCCGCGCACCCCGTCGAGGCCGTACATGACGGTGATCGTGTCGATGAAGACGTTCACCGCGCGCGAGCCGGACCACAGGGCGAACAGGAACCCTATCGAGATGATGTCGGGCCGGCCGCCCTTCATGACGTCGTCGAGGATCGGCTGGGCGAGCTGCTGGACACCCTTGTCGGACAGGACCGTCCGGGAGGCGTCCAGGATGTTGGCCTCCAGGCTGGTGATCGTGTCGGTGCCGGTCCAGTCGTCGACGTACCCGAGCAGCCCGATGAGGCTGAGGAGCAGCGGCGGCACGGACAGCAACGTGAAGAAAGCGGCTTCTGCCGCAAGTCCCAGGATCCGGTACTCCACGCAGGAGTTGACGGTGTCCTTGAGCAGCAGCCAGGTGGTCCTGCGCATGGACACGTCGCGGTAGAGGGCGCGCGCCCGGTGGAAACGGCTCGGTGCCGCGTGGTGCGGGGGTGACTGACTTGCTGGCTGCACGCCCTAAAGGTATCCGCCACGGGAGGCCGCGCTCATCCCCGGTGCCACGGCGTCGGCGCACGTGACGCCCGGGGAGGGGATAGGTTGCGCGCTATGGCAGGCACCACCCACACCGTGACCAATCAGCCTCCTCCCCTTGCCGCGTACGACGTGTACGGCACCGACCGGGTCCTGGTGGACGCGGTGGACCGGCATCTGGCCCCTGAGCTGCGTGACGAGGCACACTCGTCGCTGGCGGAACTGGGGAGGTCGGCCGGTTCCGTACAGGTGCGCGAGTGGGCCGAACAGGCGGACGGGAATCCGCCCCGGCTGCGGACGCACGACCGGTACGGGCACCGGGTCGACGAGGTCGACTTCCATCCGGCGTGGCACCGGCTGCTGGGCAAGGGGGTCGGCGCCGAGCTGACGGGGGCGGCCTGGTCGCGGCCGGGCGGGCAGGTGCGGCGGGCCGCCGGGTTCCTGGTGTGGTCGCAGGCCGACGCGGGGACGTGCTGTCCGCTGTCGATGACGCACGCGGCGGTGCCGGTGCTGCGGACGGAACCCGAACTGGCCGCCGAGTGGGAGCCGTTGCTCGCCTCCTCGCTGTACGAGCGGGACCTGCGGCCGGTCGGCGAGAAGGGGGGTGCGCTGCTGGGGATGGGGATGACGGAGAAGCAGGGCGGGAGCGACGTCCGGGCGATCACGTCCGTTGCACAACCGCTTGCTGAAACGGGCGCGTACGAGCTGACCGGGCACAAGTGGTTCTGTTCGGCGCCGATGTCGGACGGGTTCCTGGTGCTGGCGCGGGCACCGGGCGGGCTGACGTGTTTCCTGGTCCCCCGGGTGCTGGCGGACGGTTCCCGCAACCGGTTCCTGCTGCAACGCCTCAAGGACAAGCTGGGCAACCGGTCCAACGCGTCGGCTGAGGTGGAGTTCGACGGGACGTGGGCGCGGCGGGTCGGCGAGGAGGGGCGCGGGGTGCGCACGATCGTGGACATGGTCGCGGCGACCCGGCTCGACTGCGTGCTGGGGTCCGCCGGGCTGATGCGGCAGGCCGTCGCGCAGGCCGTCCACCACTGCGCGCACCGCGAGGCGTTCGGCTCGAAGCTGCTCGACAAGCCGCTCATGCGGGGCGTCCTCGCCGATCTCGCGCTGGAGTCGGAGGCGGCGACCGTCCTCGGGATGCGGCTCGCCGCCGCGTACGACGACGGGGGCGAGCGCGAGCTCGCGCTGCTGCGGATCGCCGTCCCGGCCGCCAAGTACTGGGTGACGAAGCGGTGTCCGCCGGTCGTCGTCGAGGCCGCGGAGTGCCTGGGCGGCAACGGGTACGTCGAGGAGTCGGGGATGCCCCGGCTGGTACGGGAGTCGCCGCTGAACTCGGTCTGGGAGGGGGCCGGGAACATCCAGGCGCTGGACGTGCTGCGGGCGCTCCAGCGGGAACCGGCCGCGCTGGACGCGTACCTCAGGGAGGTGGGGTTGGCGCGGGGCGCCGATCACCGCCTCGACGCGGCGATCAAGGACCTGCTGACGGAACTCGCGGACCTGGCCGGCGTGGAGGCGCGGGCCCGGCGCCTGGCCGAACGGTTCGCGCTGGTCCTGCAAGGTTCGCTGCTGGTCCGCTTCGCCCCGCCGGAGGTGGCGGACGCGTTCTGCACGTCGCGGCTGGGCGGGGAGGCGGGGGCCACGTTCGGGG
>NZ_LIRL01000440.1 GCF_001419795.1 Streptomyces niveiscabiei | reverse complement strand
GACGACGAGGGCACCTACCTCGCCCAGGCGTGGGCCGTCCAGGAGGGCAAGGGCCTCGCCCACTACACCTACTGGTACGACCATCCCCCGCTCGGCTGGCTCCAGTTGGCCGTCCTGACCTGGATCCCCAAGGCCCTCGACCCCGGCACGATGACCGTCGGCTCGATGCGCGCGGCGATGCTCGTGATCACCGCCGCCAGCGCCGTCCTGCTGTACGTCCTCGGCCGCCGCCTCTCCCTCCCGCGCTGGGCCGCCGGGCTCGGCATGGCCCTCTTCGGGCTCTCGCCGCTGTCCGTCGTCCTCCAGCGGGAGATCTTCCTCGACAACCTCGCGGTGATGTGGACGCTCCTCGCGTTCGCGCTGGCCGCCTCCCCGAGCCGCCACCTGTGGCACCACTTCGCCGCCGGGATCGCCGCCGCGACGGCCGTCCTGACGAAGGAGACGATGCTCTTCGTCCTCCCGGCCGTGCTGCTCACGATGTGGCGCCACAGCCACCGCGACACCCGCAAGTTCGCCCTCACCGGCGCGGTCACCGCATGCGTCCTGATCGGCGTCTCCTACCCCCTCTTCGCCCTGCTGAAGGGCGAGTTGTTCCCCGGCGGCGGGCACGTCTCGCTGTGGGACGGCATCACCTACCAGATGACCAGGCCGGGTTCGGGCTTCATCCTCGACAACGGCTCGGGCGCGCATGGGGTGTTGCAGTCCTGGCTGTACTACGACAGCGTCCTGATCGTCGGCGGCCTCGCGGGCGCGCTGCTGCTCCTGCTCACCTGGCGCTGGTCGGTCACCGCCCGCGCCCTCGCCGGGCCCTCGCTCGCCGTCGCGATCCTCGCGGCCGTCGCGCTGCGCCCCGGCGGCTACCTCCCGGCGATGTACGTCATCCAGGCGCTGCCGTTCCTCTCCCTGGTCCTCGCCGGCGCGGTCGCCTCCCTCGCGCACACCATCCTGCGCAAGCGGCGCGCCGCCGCCGAGCACCGCTGGCTCGGGTACGGGCGGTACGCGGTCGCGGCGGGCCTCGCCGTCGCGGCGGCCCTGTACGTCGTACCCCGCTGGTACGACGGCGACCGTACCGCCGTCACCGCCGACGCGAACGGCCCCTACCGGTCGGCGGCGAAGTGGCTGGACCACCGGGTCGCCGACCCCGCCCGCACCCGCGTCCTCGTCGACGACGCGCTCTGGCTCGACCTCGTGCACGCCGGGTACGAACCCGGCCTCGGCGCCATCTGGTTCTACAAGGCCGACCTCGACCCGGCGGTCACCAAGACCCTCCCGAACGGCTGGAAGGACGTCGACTACGTGGTCGCCTCCCCGACGGTACGGCGCGACGCGCGCGACCTGCCGACCGTGAAAGCGGCGCTGACGCACTCGACTCCCGTCGCCGTGTTCGGAGTCGGCGAGGACCGCATCGAGATCCGCAAGGTCGGGAGCGCGCTGTGACCCACGAGTACACCGCACCGGTCCCCGACCTCCGCGAAGACGACATCCCGGAGCCCGGCGCCGTCACCATCGTCGTCCCCACCTTCAACGAGTCCGCGAACATCCGCCAACTCCTGCGCCAGATCCGGGAGTCCGTCCCCCGCAGCCTCCCCTGCGAGGTCGTCTTCGTGGACGACTCCACGGACGACACCCCCGAGGTGATCCGCGACGCCGCCAAGGACTGCCCGTTCCCGGTGACCGTCCTGCACCGCGAGGAGCCGGTGGGCGGCCTCGGCGGCGCCGTCGTCGAGGGGATCCGGGCGGCCGGCGCCGACTGGGTCGTCGTGATGGACGGCGACTGCCAGCACCCCCCGTCCCTGGTACCGGAGTTGGTGGCGTCCGGCGAGCGCACCGGCGCCGAACTCGTCGTCGCCTCCCGGTACATCGAGGGCGGCAGCCGCGCCGGGCTCGCCGGCGGCTACCGGGTCGCCGTCTCGAAGGGCGCGACCTGGCTCACCAAGTCCCTCTTCCCGCGCAGGCTGCGCGGCATCAGCGACCCGATGAGCGGGTTCTTCGCGATCCGGCGCAGCGTCGTCGGCGCCGACGGGCTGAAACCCCTCGGCTACAAGATCCTCCTCGAACTCGCCGTGCGCGGCAGGCCGCAGCGGGTCGCCGAGGTGCCGTTCGTGTTCCAGGAGCGGTACGCCGGGGAGTCCAAGTCCACGGCGAAGGAAGGGATGCGGTTCCTGCGGCACCTCCTCGGGCTGCGCACCGCCTCGCCGCTCGCCCGCATGATCGGCTTCGGCCTGATCGGGCTGAGCGGGTTCCTGCCCAACCTGGTCGCGCTGTGGGCGCTGACCCGGGCCGGGCTGCACTACCTGCCCGCCGAGATCCTCGCCAACCAGGCCGGCGTGGCCTGGAACTTCGTCCTCATCGAGCACCTGCTCTTCCGCGACCGGCGCGCACACCGCCGCTGGTGGGACCGGGTCGGCCGGTTCGCGCTGCTCGCCAACGCGGACCTCGTCCTGCGCATCCCGCTGATCGCCCTGTTCGTGCACCGGTTCGGGATGGGCGCGCTGTCCGCGACGGCGCTCGCGCTGGTGACGACGTTCGTGCTGCGGTTCGCGGGGACCGAGGCGTTGGTGTACCTGCCGAAGAAGAGGAAGAAGCGCGTCACCGCGTAAGCAGAAACAGCCGACGCCGGTCAAGAGTCGCCCGGCGTCCGGCAGTTGCACATCCCCGAAGGGAGCCGCATGAAACTGCCCCGCAAGTACCGCAGGAGAACAGCCCTGTTGGCCGTCACCGGCCTCACCGGCGGCCTGCTCCTGACCACTCCGCAGCCCGCCTCCGCCGCCAACCTCGTCCTCAACCCCGGCTTCGAGACAGCTGGTTCGGGCGATATGCCGTACTGCTGGGAGAAGTCCGGCTGGGGTGACAACGACTTCACGTTCACGGCGACCCCGGACGCGCACTCCGGGTCGAAGGCGATGAAGGTCGAGCTGACCCGGCGCGTGGACGGCGACCGCAAGGCCCTGATCACCGAGTCCGCGGCGTGCGCGCCGACGGTCACGGCGGGCAAGCAGTACGACCTGTCCCTCTGGTACAAGTCGACGACGCCCGACACCGCCGTCACCCTCTTCCGGCACGACGCCACCGCCGGCTGGCAGTACTGGACCGACCTAAAGACCCTGGACCTCGCGGCGAGTTGGACGCAGGCGAGCGTCCGCACCCCCGAGGTCCCGGCCGGCACCGACCGGATCACCTGGGGCGTCTCCGTGTACGGCACCGGCTCGGCGACGACCGACGACTACACGATGGAACAGGTCCCGGACGTCACCCCGCCGCCGACCTGCACGGGCACGAACGCCCAGTGCGCGGACGGCAGTTGGAGCGTCCTGCCGACGCAGAACCCGGTCCGCTCGATGCACTCCGTCGTACTCAACAACGGCAAGGTGCTGATGATCGCCGGCTCCGGGAACAGCGAGGAGCAGTTCGCGGCCGGCACGTTCACCTCCGCCGTGTACGACCCGGCGAACGGCACGTACAAGGTCATCCCCACGCCGAAGGACATGTTCTGCTCCGGGCACGTCCAGCTCCAGGACGGGCGCGTGCTGGTGATGAGCGGCAACAAGGCGTACCCGGTCGTCGGCGGCCACGGCTACGAGGGGTACAAGGACTCGTACGTCTTCGACCCCGTCACCGAGGCGTACAGCAAGACCAACGACATGAACGACGGCCACTGGTACCCGTCCGCGACCGTCCTCGGCGACGGTGACGTGCTCTCCTTCGGCGGGCTGCGCGAGGACTCCTCCGGGTCGGTGACCGCCGAGCGCTGGTCCGACGCGGAGCAGCAGTGGCTGCCGCTGTGGCGGGTCAACCAGACCTGGTCGTACTGGGGGCTGTACCCGGCGATGGTCCTCATGCAGGACGGCCGGCTCTTCTACACCGGCAGCCACGTCTTCGGGAACAACATCCCGGGGACGGGTTCGGCGGTCTACGACTACGACGCGAACACCGTCACCCAGATCCCCGGCCTCCAGAACAAGGACGAGCGCGACCAGTCCGCCAGCGTGCTCCTGCCTCCGGCGCAGGACCAGAAGGTCCTCACCCTCGGCGGCGGCAACATCGACTCCAACCCCGAGGGCAACCGCCTCACCGACGTCATCGACCTCAAGCAGCCCAACCCGTCGTACGTCGCCGGCCCGCCGATCCCGCAGGGCACCGTCGACCTCGGCAACGGACCCGTCCAGCAGACCGGCGCCCAGGGCAAGATGTACGTCTCCGCGGTCCTCCTGCCCGACGGCAAGGTCCTGGAGACCGGCGGCGCCCTGCACAACCGCGCCAACCCCGTGTACGAGTCGTCCCTGTACGACCCGGTGACCAACACGTTCGACCAGGTCGCCGCCGACCCCGAGGCGCGCGGCTACCACTCCTCCGCCGTACTCCTCCCGGACGGCCGGGTCCTGACGACCGGCGACAACCCCGGCAACGGCACCTGGAACCACGACGTGTCCGTCTACTCGCCGCCCTACCTCTTCAAGGGTCCGCGTCCGGCGATCACGTCACTCATCGACACCGAGTGGCAGTACGGCGACACCCAGCGCATCACCGTCGACCGGCCCATCGCCAAGGCCGAGTTGATCCGCCCGGCGGCGGTCACGCACTCCTCCGACCCCAACCAGCGGTTCGTGGACCTGCCGCTGTCGGTGGACGGCAACAACGTCGACCTGAACGTCACCAGCAACCCCAACCTGGCGCCGCCCGGCTGGTACATGCTGTTCGCGGTCGACGCCAACGGCGTTCCCTCGGTGGCGAAGTGGGTCCACCTGACCGGCCCGAAGGCCCTCGCCAAGACCGAGGCCGCTCCCCATGTCCACGACTTCGCCGCCAAGTTGACCGGCAAGGTCACCGGACCCGGCGTCAAGAGGCCGTCCCAGAAGGTCAGTCCGACCGTCTCCGGCTGCGACCGCCACTACGGCTCGGCCAACGTCTGCGTACCGACCGCCTTCCCGGCCGACGTGCCGAAGACGACGGCCGCGCGCTGCGCGTGGCTCGCGCAGAACGAGTACGGGCGGCTGACCGTCAACGGCGGTGACGATCCGCTGGGGTTGGACCCGAACCGGAACAAGGTGGCGTGCGACGCGAAGGACGTGAAGCGCGGCTAGCCACGCCGACGGCGACAGGAGCCCCGTACCCGGCACGTGACCGGGCACGGGGCTCCTCTCACTCCGCCTCGCCCGCCTCCGGCGCCGACTCCGCCTTGCGCAGCGGGCAACTGACAGGCAGGACCCGCTCGGACAGCTGCCCCGCGAGGTGCGTGTCCGTGAGGTCGGCCTCGGCCAGCCAGTCCGCCGCCGTCAACTGCTCGACCAGGTCCTTGAGTTCGGCGGTGTCGACCGGGACCCACGCGGTGAGCCGGTCCAGCGCGATGCCGCCACCGCCGGGGCCGAGGCGGCCCGACGCGTCGGTCTGGGCGGCCAGCGCCAGGGTCAGCAGCCGGGTGGTGGCCGGCGCCTTCTTCTTGCGGAGCTTCTTGTCCGAGACGACCCGCTGGGCCCAGCCGGAGAGCTTGGGCCGCATCTTCTTGCCGAACGTGAACGGCCCCGCCCCGTCCTCGGGGGGCACCAGCGAGGGGACCGTGATCGGCGTGGGGTTCTCCGGGCGGGAGGCGAGCAACTCCTCGGCCGTACCGGGGATCTCCAGCCAGCCGCTGCCGGTCAGCTCCTCGACGAGGGCCTGCGGATCGGTCAGGCCGAGCCCGTTGAGGTCCTGGCCGACGAGGTTGCCGGTGCCCGTGTGCGCCGTCCGCAGCGTCAGCATCAGCACCGCCAGCCGGGCCTCAGGTCCTGGCAGGGGCGCGTGCTCGGCGACGTACGCCAGGACCGCGCGCGCGTGCTCCCACTGGGTCAGGCCCGTCAGCAGGCGGGCCACGGCCGGGCCGTCGCCGTCGATGACCCCGTCGACGGGGCCGCTGTAGGCGATGCCGGTGCCCGTGCCGGTGCGCTGCTCGTGCTGCATGCGGATCGTCGCGGCGGCCTGCTCGGCGCGCTGCGCCTCGAAGCGCAGGACGCCCTCCGAGGTGGCGTCCGCCCATGCGACGAAGGCGCGCGCCTTGCGTTCCTGGAGGTCGGCCAGGACCGAGAGGTCGGGCTGCTCGCGCTTCTGGTAGGCGCGGAAGAGGTTCCCCAACTCGATGAGTTCGTCCCGCAGTTCGACCGGGCGCAGGTCGTGCGGGATGACGCGCTGGGCGATCTTCGCGATCTGCGGGCGGCGACGGGCGGGGGCCGCCTTGGGCG
>NZ_LIRL01000044.1 GCF_001419795.1 Streptomyces niveiscabiei | reverse complement strand
CAGCCGGCACGCGAGCGCGACGCGTTCGCTCGTGAGCCAGGCCAGCGGCGTCGTGCCGAGCTGGGCGCGGAAACGGCGGTGGAGGGTCGCGGGGGAGACGCAGGCGCGGGCGGCGAGGCCGGCGACCGTCAGGGGGGTGTCCAGGCGGTCCTGGGCCCACTCCAGGAGCGGGGCGAGGGATGCGTCGGGGACGCGGGGGAGGGGGCGTTCGACGAACTGGCGCTGGCCGCCGTCGCGGTGGGCGGCGAAGAGGAGCCTGCGGGAGACCGAGTTGGCGATCTCCGCGCCGTAGTCCCGCCGGACGACGTACAGGCCGAGGTCGAGCGCGGCGGCGCTCCCGGCGGCGGTGAGGATGTCGCCCTCGTCCACGAACAGGACGTCGGGTTCGAGCAGCACCTTCGGGTGGCGGTCCCTGAAGGCGTCCGCCCACATCCAGTGGGTGGTGGCCCGGCGCCCGTCCAGGAGCCCCGCTTCGGCGAGCGCGAAGCTGCCGGTGCACAGGCTCACGACGCGTGCCCCGCGCGCGTGTGCGTGACGGATCGCTTTGAGAACGTCCTCCCCGCGCGGGACGACGTTGTCCGGCCGGCCCGGTACGACGAGGGTGTCCGCGTCGTCCACGGCCTCCAGGCGGGCCGCGCCGGTCAGGGTGAAGAACCCGTGGTTCATGCGCACCGCGCGCGTGGGCGTGCACAGGGTCACCTCGTAGAGCCGCCCGGGGAGGCCGAGTTCGGGGCGGGGCAGGCCGAAGATCTCGGTGGCGATGCCCACTTCGAAGGGGTTGGTGCCTTCGTCGACGATGACGGCCACCCGATGCGGCGGCCGGTTCCGTTGCGAGAATCCTTGCGGCATGTGCGATTCCTAGCACTCGCCGGGGGCGGCCGACCAGCGCCAGCATGATCGGCATGAGCAACGAACCGATCTCCCTCGCCGCCGCCCTCGCCTCCTTCGACCAGCGGTGGAGCCCGCGCATCGTCACGTCGGTCAACGACTACGACGTCCGCGTGACCCACGTCGAGGGAGAGCACCTCTGGCACACGCACGACCACACCGACGAGTTCTTCCTCGTGATCGACGGCGAGCTGCACATCGCCCTGCGGGAGCCCTCGGGCGAGCGGACCGTCGTCCTGGAGAAGGGGTCCGTCTTCACCGTCCCGCGCGGGGTGGAGCACAAGCCGTACGCGCCCGTCCCGACCGACATCCTGCTCCTCGAACCGACGGGCACATCGACCGTCGGCGACCGGCACGACGAGGTCCCGGACCACGTGGACGCGACGACCGGGCACGCGCTGTCGTGACTGTCAGTGCCCGGTGGCACCCTTGAGGGCATGAGCGACACCACTCCGCGCCGCGTGCGCGTCCGGGCCCCCGAGCTGACCGGCAAGGGCGGCTGGCTGAACACGGGCGACCGCCAGTACACCCTGTCCGACCTGCGCGGACGCATCGTGATCCTCGACTTCTGGACGTTCTGCTGCATCAACTGCCTGCACGTCCTGGACGAGCTGCGCGAGCTGGAGGAGAAGCACGCGGACACGGTCGTCGTGATCGGCGTGCACTCCCCGAAGTTCGTGCACGAGGCGGAGCACCAGGCGGTCGTGGACGCGGTGGAGCGGTACGGCGTGGAGCACCCGGTGCTGGACGACCCGGAGCTCGCGACGTGGAAGCAGTACGCGGTGCGCGCGTGGCCGACGCTGGTGGTGATCGACCCGGAGGGGTACGTCGTCGCGCAGCACGCGGGCGAGGGGCATGTGCACGCGATCGAGCGCCTGGTGACCGAGCTGGAGGCCGAGCACGGCGCGAAGGGCACGCTGCGGCGCGGGGACGGCCCGTACGTCGCGCCCGAGCCCGAGCCGACGGCCCTGCGCTTCCCCGGCAAGGCGCTCGTCCTGCCGTCCGGGAACTTCCTGGTCAGCGACACGACCCGGCATCAGCTCGTGGAGCTGGCGCAGGACGGCGAGACCGTCGTACGCCGGATCGGCACCGGCGCGCGCGGGTTCGCGGACGGGACGGCCGCCGAGGCCGCCTTCAGCGAGCCGCAGGGGCTCGCGCTGCTGGACGACGGGGCGGTGGTCGTCGCCGACACCGTCAACCACGCGCTGCGCCGCGTCGACCTCGCGACCGGCGACGTCACGACGCTCGCCGGGACCGGGCGGCAGTGGTGGCAGGGCTCGCCCACCTCGGGGCCCGCGCGCGAGATCGACCTCTCCTCGCCGTGGGACGTCGCGCTCTTCGGGGGCCGGGTGTGGATCGCCATGGCGGGCGTGCACCAGCTGTGGGCGTACGACCCCGCCGAGGGGACCGTCGCCGTCGCGGCCGGGACCACCAACGAGGGGCTCGTGGACGGGCCCGGCGCGGAGGCGTGGTTCGCGCAGCCGTCGGGGCTCGCGGCGGCGGGTGACCGGCTGTGGCTGGCGGATTCCGAGACGTCGGCCCTGAGGTGGGTCGACACGGACGGAAACGTGTCCACGGCGGTCGGCACCGGTCTCTTCGACTTCGGGCACCGGGACGGCGCGGCCGGTCAGGCGCTGCTCCAGCACCCGCTGGGGGTGACGGCCCTGCCCGACGGGTCGGTGGCGATCAGCGACACGTACAACCACGCGCTGCGCCGGTACGACCCGGCGAGCGGCGAGGTGACGACCCTCGCGACGGATCTGCGCGAGCCGTCCGACGCGGTGCTCGTCGGGGACGACCTGGTCGTCGTCGAGTCCGCCCGGCACCGGCTCACCCGGCTGCGGCTGCCCGAGGAGGCGGTGCGGGTCGAGGCGGTCGCCCACCGCACGCAGCGCGCGGCGACGGAAGTGGCCGCCGGGAAGCTCCGGTTGGACGTCGTGTTCCAGGCGCCGGCGGGGCAGAGGCTGGACACACGGTACGGGCCCTCGACGCGGCTGCTGGTGTCGTCGACTCCGCCGGAGCTGCTGCTCGCGGGGGAGGGCGCCGATACGGATCTCGCGCGGGTGCTGGAGCTGAACCCGGCGGTCGCGGAAGGGGTGTTGCACGTGTCGGCGATGGCCGCGTCGTGCGACGACGACCCCGGGATCGAGTACCCGGCGTGCCATGTGCACCAGCAGGACTGGGGTGTGCCGGTCCGCCTCGTCGAGGGCGGGGCGGACCGGCTGCCGCTGGTGCTCGCGGGGATGGACCAGTAGCGCTCACTCGACGGTGAGGTGCGGGAACGGCACCACGAACATGCCGCCGGATGCGACGTACTCCGTCAGTCCGGCGGTGATGTCGTCCCGGAAGTTCCAGGCGAACAGCACGCAGTAGTCGGTGCTTTCGCGGTTCAGGGCGTCCGGCGGCAGGACCGGGATGCCCGAGCCGGGGATGTGGAAGCCGTGCTTGCGGGGGTTGTCGTCGACGATCCGCTCGATCGCGTCGTCGATCCCCGCCTGCGTCATCAGCGTCACGGCCCGCGCCGAGGCGCCGTACCCCGACAGCCGCTTCCCGCGTGCCCGCAGGCCCTCGACGACGTCGTACAGCGCGGTGTTGACGCGCTGGGTGCGGGCCGCGAAGGACCGGGTCAGGGCGCCGTCGAGGAGGCCCGACTCCTGCTCCCGGGTGAGGAGTTCGCCGACGGCGGGGGCGACGTCGGAGGGGCGGACGGCGGTCGCGGGGCGCAGCCAGCAGCGGATCGAGCCGCCCTGCGTGGGGATCTCCTCGACGTCCACGACCGCCAAGTCGGCCAGCTCGGCGGCGTGTTGGAGGGCGTGGAGCGAGAAGTAGGACATGTGCTCGTGGTAGATGAACTCGTACGTCCCGGTCACCGCCATCGGCAGCAGGTGCGCGGCCTCCACGACCGCGTGCGAAGTAGGCGCGAGCAGGCGCCGTATCCCGCGCAGGACGCTGCCGAGGTCGCCGACGTGGGCCAGGACGTTGTTCGCCAACACCAGGTCGGCGGGGCCCTGTTCGGCGATGATCTTCTCCGCGACCGACTCGTCGAAGTGCGTCGCGTGCGTCGGGACTCCGGACTCCTCCGCGGTCCGGGCCAGGTCGGCGGCGGGATCGACGCCGAGCACGCGGACGCCGGACGCGGCGAACTGCCGCAGCAGCGTGCCGTCGTTGGAGCCGATCTCCACAACGGACGCGGGCCGGTGGCGAGTTGTGAGCATCCCGGCGAGCGCCGCGAAGTGGCGGACCAGGCCGGGGGCCGCGCCGGTGGCGTACTTGTAGTCGCGGAACAGCAGGTCGCGGTCCACGAGATCCGCCAACTGGACGTGCGTACAGGCCGTGCAGCGGACCAGGCGCAGGGGGAAGCGGGCGGCGCGGCGGGCCTCGGCCGCGGTGTCGGCGAGCGCGTTCGCGGGGGGTGTGGGGCGCAGGTCGAGGACGTCCTCCAGGGCGCCCGACGTGCACAGCAGGCAGCGGTCGCGGTTCATGCCTGCCTCCGGCGCCGCTGCGGCTCGCCCGTCACGAGCGGGCCGATGCCCGTCAAGTACGGTGCCACTTCCGGGCGTTCCTCCAGCGGGTCGACGCGCACGACCGCGTCCTCGTACTTGTGGCCGGCGCGGTCGACGTCGGAGAGGGTGACGAAGACGGTGCGCTCGGGGAAGACGGTGGTGTGGGGGACGCCCTTGGGGCTGACGACGGACTGTCCCGGACCCACTTCCGCGACGCAGATACCCAGTTGGGGGTCGTCCTCAATGTAGATCATGCGGCCGGAGACCACGTACATGAGGTGGCTCTCGTCGTGGTGGTAGTGGTTGCCGCGCACGGCGCCGCGCTCGGACTCGATGACCATCGTGCCGGCGGTCGCGAAGGGCGGCAGCGCGGTGATCGCGCCGCGCGGGTCGGTGTGGACGGCGTCCGGCGGGAGGATCGGCGGCTCGTTCATGGGAGTTCCCTTCTGATGGAGCGTCAGGCAAGGGCGGTGGAGGGCGAGTTCCAGTGGAAGTCGGCGTCCAGGTCGCCCGCCGAGCGCTTGGCGAGCAGCCACTCGCGGCGGTCGGTGCCGGCCCAGCCGTCGCCGGTCTCGCCGAGCGGGGCGCGCAGCCGCAGCCGGTAGGCGTCGAGGACCTCGCGCAGCCCGTCGGCGGCGGTGCAGGTCGACTTGAACTCCCCGTACTCCGCCCGGAACTTGTCGAAGCAGACGGCGTAACTGCGGCTGTCCGGCGCGGGTTGCCGGGTGACCATCACGTCCGGCAGGAGTTCGCGGGCCATCTCGACGACGTCGACGATGCGGTGGTTCTGCTCGGCGAAGCCCACGTTGAAGACCTCGCCGCCCGACTCCCCCGATTCCAGGACGAGTCGGATGGCGTGCGCGGCGTCCGCGACGTGCAGGAGCGGACGCCACAGCAGCCCCTCGCCGTTCATCTGGATCCGGCCCCAGCGCGCGGCCGTCAGCGCGATGCGGTTGACCATGAGGTCGCTGCGGAAGGACGGCGAGTCGCCGAACAGGGTCGCGAAGCGCAGCGCGACCGGGGCGAACGACTCGTCGGCCAGCCGCAGCACCTCGTGCTCGGCCGTCACCTTGCTGGTGGCGTAGGCGGTCTCCGGCGCGACCTCGTCCTTCTCGGTCAGCTCGCCGTCCCGGGCGGCCCCGTACACGCTGCACGAGGATGCCAGGACGTACGACCGGATGCCGAGCGACTTCGCCAACTCGGCGAGTCTGACCGGGGCATGGGCGTTGATCTGCTCGGTCGCCGAGGCGGAGAGGTCGCCGCACGCGTCGTTGCACAGCGCGGCGAGGTTGACCACCGCGTCGCAGCCGCGCAGGTCCTCGCGGGTGACCCGGCGGACGTCCCTGCGGGGCTGGCGCGGCGCCGGATCGAAGAAGCCCGTGTCGAGACCGACGACCTCGTGCCCGTCGCGCAGCAGCGCTCGCTCCAGGACGCAGCCGAGATATCCGCGGTTTCCCGCCAGAAGAATTCTCACAGTTCAACCTCGTGGGGATCTGGGGTGATTCGCTTTCCGGGAAGGGGAGTTGTGGGCGCTGAAGGTCCGCCTACGGGACGCGCCAGGAGACATCGGCGATCTCCAGCACCGCCGTGCCCTCGGTGTAGAGCATGAACGGCACGTCCACATGCCGGAGATCCATCCCCGCCGCCGCCAACTCGGCCAGCGGCACGGCCAGTTCGGCCCACTGCTCCGGTTCGACCTCGCGCAGTCGCGGCGCGAGGTCGACGCCCGGTTGGGCGGGGTAGTCGTCGTGGCACGCCAAGTAGAGCGGGCCGGTGGGGGGTTGGAGGACGCGGACGGCGAAGCGCACCTCGCCGCCGAGGTAGCCGCGCAGGTCGGCCGGGGTGCCGGTGGGCGACTCGGCGTACACGAAGGCGGGGTAGCCGGTGTACCGCAGGCGCAGCCCGACGCCGTCGGCCGGTCCCGGCACCGGATCGCTGTGCACGATCAGGCACTTCATCGGCCCGGTGAGCGGCACGGCCTCCCGCGACCACGTGTTGTGCCCGCCGACCTTCAGGTCGTACGGCGTCCCGTCCGCGTCCAACACGCGCAGCGGGCCGTCGACTTGAGGTGCCGGTGGGGGCGGTTCCGGGGTGTCCAGGGGGAGTTGACCGGCGGCGGGAAGCTCGCCGTCGTACATCCTGAGGCCGTGGCCGACCGGGAAGAGCGGGGTGTGGCGGCCCTCGGGGGCGGTCTCCTCCGCGGGGACGCGGTAGTCGGGGAGGTGGGGCGGGATACGGTTCACGGCGGCCGAGTCGCGGGTGCGCGGCCAGGAGACCGGGAGCCGGCCCTGGAAGTCGGGGCCGCCCTCGAAGAGGACGTCGGTGATCCCCTCGGCGTAAGGGCCCGGTAGCCAGGCGGTGACGAAGGCGTCGGAGAGGTTGATCTCCTCCGTGCAGTACAGGGGGCGGCCGGTGAGGAAGACGGTCACCGTGGGGACGCCTCGCGCCTTCAACTCCCGCAGCAGCGCCAGGTCTTCGGCGTACGACAGCTTCAGGTCGGCGTAGCCCAGGGAGCGCCAGGGCTTCAGGGTGCCGCGCATCTCGGCGTACGCGTCCTCGCCGATCGCGACCAACGCGACGTCGTACCCGGCGGGATCGTCCGGGTCCAGGGTCAACCGGCCTGTCGGCGCGAGGGTGTTGCGTACGGCGTCCGTCAGGGTCGTGCCGTCGGGGAAGTCGGCCCGGGTGACGTCGTCGCCCTGCCAGCTGAACGTCCAGCCGCCGCACTGCTTGCTCAGGGAGTCGGCCGCTGAGCCGGTCACCAGGATGCGCGCGGACCTGGAGAGGGGGAGCACGCCGGGTGAACTCTTCAGCAGGACGAGGGACTTGGCGGCGGCCTCGCGGGAGAGGGCCCGGTGCTCGGGGTGGCCGAGGAGACCGGCTCCGGCGCGGTCGCGGGGGCGCGGGCGGTCCCACAGGCCCAGGCGCAGCTTCATCCGCAGGACGCGCGAGACGGCGTCGTCGATGCGGGACATCGGGATCACCCCGTCACGGACGTACCGGACGGTCGAGCGGTGCACGCCCTGCCAGGCCTCGCGGCCCGCGACCATGAGGACGTCCATGCCCGCGTTGATCGCGTAACCGGCGTCCCCCGCCGAGCAGTTGGCGACCTCCGCGTGCGCGTCCCAGTCGCTGAGCAGCACCCCGTCGAAGCCGAGCGCGTCCTTCAGGATGTCCGTCAGCAGGAACCGGCTGCCGTGCACCTTGTCGTTGTACGGCTGCGAACTCCCCGGCGAGTGGTCGTAGTTGGCCGGGTTCGACCAGCTGCTGAACGACACCATCACGCACTGCGCGCCCGCCTCGATCCCGGCGATGAACCCCTGCGCGTGGATGTCGCGCAGCACCTGCTCCGAGCAGCGGGCGGTGCCCCGGTCGCCGCCGTTCTCCGTGCCGCCGTCCGCGATCCAGTGCTTGAGGCTGGAGACGACCCTGCCGCCCGCGCGCAGGGCGGTGACGTCGCCCTGGAGGCCCTCGACCATCGCCCTGCCGTACGCGTGGACCAGGGCCGGGTCCTCGCCGTAGCCCTCGTAGTAGCGGCCCCAGCGGCGGTCGCGCGGGGTCGTCACGGTCGGCGCGAACGTCCAGTCCATGCCGGTCGCGGCGACCTCGCGGGCGGTGGCCTCGCCGATGCGGCGCATCAACTCCGGTTCGCGCGCGGCCCCGAGGCCGATGTTGTGGGGGAAGACCGTCGCGCCGAACACGTTGTTGTGGCCGTGCACGGCGTCGGTCGCCCACAGGAACGGAATCCTGAACGGCCGCCCCTTCCAGCCCTCTTCGGCCGCCTCCCAGAAGCGGTCCACGGTGTCCACCCAGTCCTGGACCGAGGCGTGCCGCTCGCCGCCGGGCCAGATCCCGGCGCCGTTGAGCGCGGACCCGATGTGGAAGTCCCGTACGTCCTCCGGGGTCAGCTCCGCCAACTCCGGCTGGATCATCTGGCCGACCTTCTCCTCCAGCGTCAACTGGCTGAGTATCCCGGCGATTCGGCGCTCGATCTCCGGGTCATTCGGGAACGCGGAGGTGAGTCGGGGCCAGGCGGACAGGGGGCGCAGGGACGGGAGTTCGGCATTGCTCGTGCTGTCCGGGCTGTCTGCGCTGTCTGTGCTGTCGGCGTATGTCGTCATCGGCTGCCCTCCTGTGCTTCGGCTTCGGTGACGGCTTCGGTGACCCAGAACTCCTCGGTGCGTGCCGCGAACACCCGCTCCTGGAACGGCGGCGGTACGACGGCCCGGGTCTGGCCGGGGGCGAACAGCTCGACCTGCGTGCGGTGTTCGCGGAACGCGGCGTGCTTCTGCGCGACGTACGGCGTGATGTCGAAGGAGACCAGCCGCTCCGTCGCGTCGCTCCGGCCCGCCGCCGGGTTGCGGTTGACGAAGCCGAACTCGTCCTCCGTGCGCTCGTCCCACACCACGTACCGGAACACCTTTGGTTCCAGGCCGAGTTCGGCGAGGCAGGAGACGACCGTCTCGCCGGTGAGGCGGTGGTCGGCGTTGAGTTCGCGGATCTCGTGCGGGAGGTAGACCTGGGCGACGTCCCGGTTCGTGCGCAGGATCTCCAGCACGTCCCGCCTGAACTCCGGTAGGTGCTCGGCGAGTTGAGTGTCCGGGTAGTCGAGGAAGCGGGCCGCCTCGGCGCCGATGCCCATCGCCTTCGCCGCCCGGCGGGCCTCCTCGCGGCGGATCGTGCGCAGTTCGGCCGGCGCCGGGTCGGTGTGGATGCCGAGGACCGCCGCGTGCGACATCGCGCCGTCCGTCGCGAACACCACGCCCACCCGGGCGCCTTCGACCGCGAGCCGGGCGATCGTGCCGCCGCAGGCGATCACCTCGTCGTCCGGGTGCGGGGAGAACACCAGCACCCGGGGCGCCTCGCGGCGCGCGTCCCGGTCGGCGGCCGTCCACATGCCCAGCAACGGCATCATCGGTCACCCCCGGTCGCCGCCGCGCGCTCCGCGTCCATCTGGTCGATGGGCCGCACGACCGTCCCGAAGTGCTCGGTCGGCTCGCCGTCCGCGAGGCCCCGCGAGCGGAGGACGTCCTCGATCTCGTGGAAGTGCGTGTCCACCACCAGGTGCGCCACCGGGGTGTCGTACTTGGCCGCGAAATAGCGGTAGTTGACCGCCGCCGAGCGCATGTTGGACTCGTAGTCCTTCGGGTGCGGGACGTGCAGCGCGGTCGCGTCGCGGCGCAGGACGAAACGGCAGCCCGCCGTGCGCAGCCGGTAGCTCACGTCGACGTCCTCGGCGCCCCACTGCCGGTACGCCTCGTCGTAGCCGCCGACCTCCCGCAACAGGGCCGTGTCCACCGAGGAGTTGCACGTCCACCACATCAGCCAGGGCGCGGTCAGGGCGTCCAGGTCCTCGCCGTAGCGCTCGTAGTAGTCCTCGCGGATGTCCAGCCAGCGTTTCTCCGCGGCGAACTCGGCGAACGAGGCGTCCGGGTCGGCGAAGTTCAGGGACTTGAGGATCTCGTCGCCGTCCTCGTTGCCCTCGTTGAAGCAGAAGACGTACCCGACGACCGCCGTGGGCCCCTCCGCCACGCGGTGCGCGTCCAAGTGGGCCGCGAGCGCGCCGGATTGGAGGATCACGCCGGAGTCGACGAACACGGTCACCTCGCCGCGCGCCTTCGACAGGCCCAGGTTGCGGGCCTTCGCCGCGCGGTAGCCCTCGTCCTCCTGGAAGGCGTAGTGGATGTCGAGGCGGTCCCGGTAGGAGGCGACCACCTCGGCGGTGTCGTCCGAGGAGCCGTCGTCCGCCACGACCACCTCGAACGCGTCGTCCAGGCGTTGGCGGACCAGCGAGTCGAGGGTGTGGGCGAGCAGGCCGGCGCGGTTGTAGGTGGGTACGACGACCGTGCAGGCGGGCGACGTGGTGGTCACTCGGGGCTCCCTTCGGTGGGGTGGGTG